>JBFHEQ010000412.1:0-3521 GCA_041584075.1 Hydrogenophaga sp. | reverse complement strand
CTCATGAAGCCGGCACCACGATCGGACTCCAGGGTGATGATGCGCGAGACGTCGAGCTGGGTGTCGCCCAGCATCAAAGGCTGGCCGACCCTCAGATCCAGCGCCACCAACAAGGCGGCGTCGACCCAGGCGGTCCCGGGCGCGGGAATGTCGCTCGTGGGCGCATCGGCCGCATCGGGGGCTTCGCTGACCCGCAGGCTGCCTCGCAGCGGGTACCCTTCCCCCACAACCTTCAGCGCCACCAGCTTGGCCGCACCACCCAGCTCATCGGGGGCCCGACCCATGGTCGGGAAACTGAGGGTTTGAGTGCTCCTCAGTCCCTCTTTCTCGGCGCGTTCGACAAAAATCTGTGGTGTGGCGTTGTCACTGCTCAACACCGCATCACCACCGATCAAGGCTTTGGCGTCCCGCGCCAGACCTCCTTGCAGGCGATCCGCAAAAAACCCCACCGACGTGAGCGCCGCCACCGCCAGCGTGACCGCCAGCAGCAAGAGGCGCAACTCCCCTGCCCGCCAGTCACGCGTCAAAGAACGCCAGCCGATGTGCCAGAAAGAAGGGGCTTGGGAAGTCATAGGGTTAACGATAGCGCATGTGCAATGGGCCTGCGGGTGCAGGCTCAATGTGGGAGCAGGCTCAAAGCAAGAGGTTCAACACCCTGAGGACGCAAGGCCCATGACCGACACCGGACACCTGGCGCACATGCACCCACAATCCAGGATGCCGTGGATCCGGCTTCGCCGGTCCACCAGCATCGCCCCTTGGGTGGTGACGACGCAGTCGGCGCAGGGGGATCCCATTTCCCAGAACGCCGTGGATCCGGCTCTGCCGGTCCGCCAGCGTTGCCCCTTGAGGGGCGGAGCGGCACACGCAGTGAGCCGCGACGGGGGTGGGCCTACTTCGTGCCAAAAATGCGGTCACCCGCGTCGCCCAGCCCGGGCACGATGTAACCATGTTCATTCAAGCCCCGGTCCACGGAAGGCGTGTAAACCGGCACATCGGG
Organism: Hydrogenophaga sp.; assembly: GCA_041584075.1. Classification (GTDB taxonomy): domain Bacteria; phylum Pseudomonadota; class Gammaproteobacteria; order Burkholderiales; family Burkholderiaceae_C; genus Hydrogenophaga. Next base: position 2,521 of record JBFHEQ010000412.1, on the reverse strand, counting down.
GTGGGCGTCGTGGAAGGTTTTCAGGCCTTCTGGGCAGGTGACCAGGCACACAAACCGGATCGAGCGTGGTTTGGTCTGTTTCAACCGGTCAACGGCAGCGACAGCGGAATTGCCCGTGGCCAGCATCGGGTCCAGCACGATCACATCGCGCTCTTCCATTTCACTCGGCATCTTGAAGTAATACTCAACGGCCTGGAGCGTCTTGGGATCGCGGTACAGGCCCACATGGCCGACACGGGCCCCGGGAATGACCTGCAGCATGCCGTCCAGGAAGCCATTGCCGGCGCGCAGGATAGACGCGAGCACCACTTTTTTGCCATCGATGACACGCGACTTCATCTTCTCCAGCGGGGTCTCGATCTCGATTTCCTGCATGGGCATGTCGCGGGTGATTTCGTAGGCCAGCAAAGCGCTGAGCTCGTGCACCAGTTCGCGAAAGCTCTTGGTGCTGGTGTCTTTGCGGCGCATCAGCGTGAGCTTGTGCTGCACCAGGGGGTGGTCGATGATGTGGACTTCGCGGGTCATGGACGGGCGTGCTTTCAAAAAGGAATGGGGTTCGGCAAGCCTTGAGGCCACCCCGGGCGGTGCGGCATCGGCTTGCAGCATGCCCCGAGTTTAGGCGGTCCGCCCCCCGCCCGCACCCACAGACCCACATGGGGGTCATGGCGCTCGCAAGGCGGTGGCACCCACCCTGCGCCGCCCGCCACGAGCCTGTCTGGCCAGATCAATAGGTTTCGAGATGCAGGCGTCCCTCATTTTTGAGCGCCGTGCTCAGGGTATTCCAGCTCAGACCCGCTTTGATCGCGACATCGCGCAGCGCCAGCACCACACCTTCTTCCATGCTTTTCAGGCCACACACATAAAAGCAGGTGTTGCGGTCTTGCAGCAACACCGCCAGATCGGCCGCACGCTCGCGCATGGCATCCTGCACATAGCGCTTGGGAGCGCCAGGTGTGCGGCTGAACGCAAAGTTGCAATCGATGAAGTCCTTGGGCAGGCTTTGCAATGGTCCGAAGTACGGCAGCTCTTCTTGGGTGCGCGCACCAAAAAACAGCATCAGCTTGCCCGACTCGAACTTGCCCGAAGCCCTCAGACGGCGGCGCCATTCGGTCATGGCCCGCATGGGGGCGCTGCCGGTGCCGGTGCAAATCATCACGATGTTGGAACGCGGGTGGTTGGGCATCAGGAAGCTGGAGCCAAACGGACCAACCACCTCCACTTTGTCGCCCACCTTCAAATCGCACATGAAGTTGCTGGCCACACCACGCACGGCAACGCCCTGGTGGTCTTCCAGCACACGCTTGATGGTGAGCGACAGGTTGTTGTAACCCGGGCGCTCGCCGTTGCGCGGGCTGGCGATGCTGTACTGCCGGGCGAAGTGAGGCTTGCCCTTGTCGTCAATACCCGGAGGCACCACGCCAATGCTCTGCCCTTCCAGCACGGGGAACGGCATGGTGCCGAAGTCGAGCACGATGTGGTGGGTGTCGTATTCGTGGCCCACTTCGGTCACGCGCACATTGCCGGTCACCGTGGCGGTGATGATCTTTTGCACGGCCTTGGGGCCATAGAGGTTGGTGTAGGCGTGGGCCGCGCTCCAGGGCGGCAGCGTGGCGCCAAAGGCTGCTGAATGGAAGACCTCATCGCCGGTGCCCGTGGTCACCGTCGCAACGGTGGGTGGAGACTCTTCCACCTGAACCGTCTCGGCGGCCCCATCGTCTCCAGCCATCTCGGCGAGTTCGGCGCTGGGGATTTCTGGTGGCAATTCATCCCAGCCCAACTGCGCTTCCAGGGAGTAGGCCTTGACACGCACCACCTTGCGGTAGTTGTCAATCGATCCGGTTGGGCAAGGCGAAATGCAGTCGTTGCACCAGTTGCACTTGTTCACGTCGACCACATAGTTCCGCGAATCGTGCGTGATTGCCCCCACCGGGCAAATCGACTCGCAGGTGTTGCACCGAATGCAAATTTCGGGATCGATCACATGCTGCTTGATCACAGCGGTTTCAGCGGGGGCGTTCACGTTGTTTGTCTCCGGCTTCTGTTTGGACTGCATGGCATTGTCTTGCTTCTCGGTGGGTACCGCGCGGCCTGACGCGACCGACTTCGTTCGTGTCCCCCGCCGACCTGCGGCCGACTCCGCCTTGACCTCACTGCGCCAGTCACCTCAGACCATGCTCACTGAAGGGCAAAGCAAAAGAAAGAAGCCGAACAACAAGAGCTCTTCCGGCGCGCGTGCTCCAACCCAGGATGCCGCGGGTCCGGGTCTCCCGGCCCGCCAGCATCGCCCCCTGGGGGGTGACGCCGCAGGCGGCGCGGGGGGTACCAAAGTCATCCGAATCTTACGTAGTCAAAATCCACCGGCTGGCGGTTGATGCCCATGACCGGTGGCGCGATCCAGTTGGCGAACTTGCCGGGTTCGACCACGCGGCCCATGAGGCTGGCCACGAACGCGCGGTCGCCTTCGCTGGGCAACCAGTTGTCGCGGTTGGCGTTCCATTCGGCTTCGCTGATCACGCGGCCT
>JBFHEQ010000411.1:0-3544 GCA_041584075.1 Hydrogenophaga sp. | reverse complement strand
CTGATGCGCAGGATGGGCTTGTCGGTGCGGGGGTCAAACTCGCTGGCGACTTCGGCGGGCACACCGGTGGTGCTGAGCTCCCGCAGTTTGGCTTGCAGGGCGATGGCGCTGGTCTCGGCCTCATCGACGGTGTCGAGTTGGATGCTCACGCCGTCGGCCATGGCGCGCAGGGCTTCAGCGTCCATGAAGTTGGACAGGCGCGCGATCACGCGCTCGGCCACCTGGTGCTTGCGCGCCAGTTCGGCCAGCGTGTCGCCTTCGAGCAAGGTGTCGGTGGCGCCGCCGGTGGAAACTTTGGCGTCTTTGAGCGCCACGCGCAGCAGGAAGCTGTCGAGCGCCGGGCCGTCCTTCAGGTACAGCTCTTCTTTGCCGGCCTTCACTTTGTAGAGCGGTGGCTGGGCGATGTAGATGTGACCGCGCTCCACCAGCTCAGGCATCTGGCGGTAGAAGAAGGTGAGCAACAGGGTGCGGATGTGGGCGCCGTCAACGTCGGCGTCGGTCATGATGATGATGCGGTGGTAGCGCAGCTTGGCGACGTTGAAATCGTCTTTGCCGTCGCCGTTGCTGCCGCCACTGCCTTCACCACCGGCCTTGCCGATGCCGGTGCCCAGTGCGGTGATCAGCGTGAGAATTTCGTTGCTGGTGAGCAGCTTTTCGTAGCGCGCTTTTTCCACGTTCAGGATCTTGCCGCGCAGGGGCAGGATGGCCTGGAATTTGCGGTCACGGCCCTGCTTGGCGGAGCCACCGGCGGAGTCACCCTCGACGATGTAGATTTCGCACTCGGCCGGGTCTTTTTCCTGGCAGTCGGCCAGTTTGCCGGGCAGGCCCATGCCGTCGAGCACGCCTTTGCGGCGTGTCATTTCGCGGGCCTTGCGGGCGGCCTCGCGCGCGCGGGCGGCTTCAACGATCTTGCCGCAGATGATCTTGGCGTCGTTGGGGCGCTCTTGCAGGTAGTCGGCCAGCAGTTTGCCCACAATGTCTTCCACCGGCGCGCGCACTTCGCTCGACACCAGCTTGTCTTTGGTTTGGCTGGAAAATTTGGGCTCAGGCACTTTGACGCTCATCACGCAGCAAAGGCCTTCACGCATGTCGTCACCGGTGACTTCGACCTTCGCTTTTTTGGCGTATTCGTTTTCTTCGATGTATTTGTTGATGACACGGGTCATCGCGGCGCGCAGACCGGTCAGGTGGGTGCCACCGTCGCGCTGCGGGATGTTGTTGGTGAAGCAGAGCACTTGCTCGTTGTAGCCGCTGTTCCACTGCATCGCCACTTCCACGCCGATGTGGGTGCCGGGGATGCCGCCGTAGGTTTCGGCCGCGCGTTCGCCCGAGGCGTAAAACGGCGTGGGGTGCAAGACCGTTTTGCCTTTGTTGATGAACTCCACAAAGCCGCGCACGCCACCCGCGCCCGAGAAGTCGTCTTCCTTGCCGCTGCGCTCGTCTTTCAGGCGAATGCGCACGCCATTGTTCAGGAAGCTCAGCTCGCGCAGGCGTTTGGCCAGGATGTCGTAATGGAAGTCGTTGTTTTCCTTGAAGATCTCGGTGTCGGGCAGGAAGTGGACTTCGGTGCCACGCTTGTCGGTCGGGCCGACGAGCTTCATCGGCGAGACTTCCACGCCGTCTTTCATCTCCAGGATGCGGTTTTGCACGAAGCCGCGCGCAAACTCGATCTGGTGCATCTGGCCTTCGCGGCGCACGGTCAGGCGCAGCATGACCGACAGCGCGTTCACGCAAGACACGCCCACGCCGTGCAACCCGCCGGAGACCTTGTAGCTGTTCTGGTTGAACTTGCCGCCAGCGTGCAGCTCGGTCAGCGCGATCTCGGCGGCCGAGCGCCGGGGCTCGTGCTTGTCGTCCATCTTCACGCCGGTGGGGATGCCGCGGCCGTTGTCGGTGACGCTGATGGAGTTGTCGCTGTGGATGGTGACCACGATGTCGTCGCAATGGCCGGCCAGCGCTTCGTCGATGGAGTTGTCGACCACCTCGAACACCAGGTGGTGCAGGCCGGTGCCGTCAGACGTATCGCCGATGTACATCCCTGGGCGCTTGCGCACCGCCTCCAGACCTTCCAGAATCGTGATCGCGCCCTCGCCGTATCCCTCGCTGGCACCAGCCTGGTTGCTGTCGATCTTGGGCTGGTAGTTGTCGTTGTCCGGGCTGGTTTCACCAGCGGGGACTTCGGATTCAGCGGGCTTGTTGTCTTCGGACATATCGGAACTTCTCTATCTCAGTAAACGCCAAACCCGCTGGGCAGCGGGTTGGGCTAAGGGGAGCAACAGGGCGGGTGGGCCTCAAATTCGCATCGGCATGACAACGTATTTGAAGGCGTTGTCATCGGGGTTGGTCACCAGCGCGGAGCTGTTGCCATCGGAGAGTTCGATGCGAACCATTTCCTGGCTCATGTTTTGCAGGGCATCGATCAGGTAGGTCACGTTGAACCCGATCTCGATCGCGTCGCCGCCGTAGTCCACATCGAGTTCGTCCACGGCCTCTTCCTGCTCGGCGTTGCTCGATGCGACGCGCAGGGCACCGGGCTCGATGTTCAGGCGCACGCCCTTGAACTTCTCGCTGGTCATGATGGCGGTGCGCTGCAGCGAGGCCAGCAACGGCTGGCGGCCCAGGGTGACGATGTTCTTGTGGTTCTTGGGGATGACGCGGTTGTAGTCGGGGAACTTGCCCTCGACCAGCTTGGTCACGAACTCCATGCCGTCAAAGCTGAATTTCGCCTGGTTGGCGGCGAACTGCATTTCGATCGCGCCTTCCTTGTCGGACAGCAGGCGCTGCAGCTCCAGCACGGTCTTGCGCGGCAGGATCACTTCCTGCTTGGGCACTTCGACTTCCAGGTCGGCGCTGGCAAACGCCAGGCGGTGGCCGTCGGTGGCCACCAGGCTGAGTTGCTTGCCCTCGGCCACGAACAGAATGCCATTGAGGTAATAGCGGATGTCGTGCACCGCCATGGAGAACGACACCTGGCTCAGCAGGCTCTTGAGCGTTTTCTGGGGCACGCTGAACACCGGGCCGAAGCTGGCCGATTCCTGCACCAGGGGGAAGTCTTCGGGGGGCATGCTCTGCAGCGTGAAGCGGCTCTTGCCACCCTTGAGAATCAGTTTGCCACCGGTGGACTCCAGGCTCACCGTCTGGTCGGCGGGCATGGTGCGCAGGATGTCGATCAGTTTGCGCGCGCCCAGGGTGGTGGCGAAGTTGCCGTCGTCACCGTCGAGCTCGGCGGTGGTGCGGATCTGAATCTCCAGGTCGCTGGTGGTCAGCTGCACGGACGAGCCGGTCTTGCGCAACATCACGTTGGCCAGAATCGGCAGCGTGTGGCGGCGCTCGACAATGCCGGCCACCGATTGCAGGGCGGCCAGTACTTTGTCCTGGGTGGATTTCAAAACGATCATGTCGACTTCTTTCGTCTCAGGTTGGCGTCAATCGCGCGTCAACTTCAAGTAGCGCTTCTGTTTATGCGGTGAGGGCCTTCATTGGCCCAAACCTCCCTATTTTCACCTTTTTGAGGGCGCGTTCCGGAAAACGCTTCCCCAACCCT
>JBFHEQ010000410.1:0-3558 GCA_041584075.1 Hydrogenophaga sp. | reverse complement strand
CGGGAAGATGGCATCGGAGGCCGCAAACAAAGCCTGCGCACACGCGAGGTAGCTCACATCGGTGTGGTGTTTGTGGGTGAACACCGGGTAACCCGGCAAACCCAGCTCCTGGGCGCGTTTGATTTCCGCATCCCAGTAGGCGCCCTTGACCAGGCGGCACATCAGCTGAACCTTGTAGCGGCGCGCCATGGCAGCCAGGTGTTCGATCAGTTCCACGGCACGCGTCTGATACGACTGCATGGCCAGACCGAAACCCGACCAACGCGGGAAACGCTCGGCCACCTGTGCGATCAAGGCTTCGAACACGTCCAGCGACAACTCCAGACGGTCCACCTCTTCCGCATCGATGGTGAGGTTGAGGTTGGCCCTGGCCGCGGCTTCGCACAGCGTCCAAACCCGTGGCACCAGCTCGCTCATCACGCGCTCATGCTGCAAGTCTTCGTAGCGCGGATGCAGCGCGCTCAGCTTGATGGAGATGCCGTCGTTGTGCGCCGGTGAGCCATTCACATCGGCCGAGCGGGCGATGGCGGCAATGGCGTGCTGGTAGCTGGCCAGGTAGCGCAAGGCGTCGGCATCGGTGCGTGCGCCCTCGCCCAGCATGTCGTAGCTGAAGCCCAGGTTGGGCTGCTTCTTGCGCGCCGCGCTGGCTTCCTTCATGCCCTCTTCGATGGTCTGGCCCAGCACAAACTGACGACCGAGCAACTGCACCGCACGCAAGGTGGCCGCGACCACCGATTTGGCGCCCAGCTTGGCCATCAGGCTGGATTCACCCTCCGAACCCGGCAGGAATTTTTTGGACAGGGCAATCGCCGACGACGACAGCCGCGCCATGGTCGAGTCCGCCGCACCATCAAAATCCGCACGGCCCAGCTGGTCGGCGGTCAACGCCACCGCCGTTTCTGCATCGGGCACACGCAACAAAGCCTCCGCCAATCGCATCAGCGCCAGGCCTTCGGCACTGGAGATGGGGTATTCCTTGAGCAGACTCTCCATCGCCCAGAACGGTGGCGGATTCTTGCGCACCGACTGCACCCAGGGCGTGGCCGCTCGGGCCGCAGCGGCCCACTCGATGGCCCCCTCCAGCGCCCGCAACCGACGGGACAAGACGCCCTCCTCAGGCAGATAGGGAAAGGGCAAACGGTCAAGTTGGCGAGGCATGGCGGCTCCTGTTCGGCAGATATGCGGTGAATATTGAGATGATCGGGCGATAGGCGGTGAATAATTCACCAATTTTTCACCTGGAACGGGATAATTCACTACCCATGACCGAACACCACCCAAGCGCCGGCCTGAGCGGACTCGACCGCATCGATCTGCGCATCCTCGCGGTGCTGCAAGCCGACGGTCGCATCGCCAACCTGAAGCTGGCCGAGGCCGTGGCCCTGTCACCCACCGCGGTGCTGGCCCGCACCCAGCGGCTGCAGCGCGACGGCTACATCCTCGGCTATGAAGCCCGGCTGAACCCGCTCAAGCTCGGTCTGGGCATGACCGTGTTCATCGAGGTCCTGCTGGACCGCACCACGCAAAACGTGTTCGAAGAGTTCAAGGCAGCGGTCCAGGTGCGCCGGGAAATCATGGAATGCCACATGGTGGCCGGGGGCTTTGACTACCTGCTCAAGACCCGCATGGCCGACATGGATGCCTACCGGGCTTTCGCCGGCAGTGTCCTGTGGCAACTGCCCGGCGTGCGCGAAACCCGCACCTATGCGGTGATCGAAGAAATCAAAAGCTCTTCTCGCCTGCCACTTTGACAAAGCCCAAAGCCCGTGAGCACAATCGTGACGTCATTTCACTGGAGGATCTTCATGTTCAAACCTGTCTGTCTGGCCGCAGCCGTCCTGATCGCCGGCACTTCGGCGCCTGTGTTCGCACAAAGCGTGGCGCCCGGTCTGTGGCAAATTGAAAACAAGATGGGCGGCAACCCTGAACTGGAACGGGCCATGGCACAAATGCAGGCGCAAATGGCGGCGATGCCACCAGCCCAGCGCAAGCAGATGGAAGCCATGATGGGCAAAAACGGGATGAGCATGGGCTCGGGCGGCGCGATGTCACTCAAGGTCTGCATCACCGCCGAGATGGCCCAGCGCCAGCAGATGCCGACCCAGACCCAGGGCGACTGCACCAGCAAGATCGACTCGCGCAGCGGCAACACGATGAAGATCAGCTTCAGCTGCACCAACCCGGTGTCCAACGGCGAAGGCGTTTACACCTTCGAGAGCGACAAGGCCTACACCATGAAAATGGCTGTCAAAACCCAGGAGGACGGCAAGACGCAAAACATGACCATGAACGCCAAAGGCCAGTGGTTGTCGGCCGATTGCGGCAGCGTCAAACCCGTCGCGCTGCCCAAGCAGTAGCCCCTGGTTCTCAAGCGCGCGCTCCGGGCAGGCGGTTCAGCCCTTGGGCGGACGGGCGCCGAAAACACCCCGCCCCACACGCACCATCGTGGCACCCGATGCCACCGCCGCGTCCAGATCGTCGCTCATGCCCATTGAGAGCGTGTCCACACGGTCGCCCAGCTGCAGCCGCAACGCATCGAAAACGGCCTTGCATCGCAGGAACAACACGCGCTGCGCTTCAAAATCGGGCGCAGGCTCGGGGATGCACATCAAACCGCGCAGCTGCAGGTGTGGCAATTCGGCCACGGCCGCTGCCAGTGGGGACAGCTCGTCCGGTGTCACACCGGACTTGTTGGCGCCCCCGTCCACGTTGACCTGCAGGCACACCTGCAGGGGAAGCCGCCCCGGAGGACGCTGCTCGTTCAGGCGCTGCGCGATCTTCAGCCGGTCCACCGACTGCACCCAGTCAAAGTGCTCGGCCACCAGCCGCGTCTTGTTGCTCTGGATCGGCCCGATGCAATGCCACTCCAGCTTGATCCCGGGGTGGCTGGCGCGCAGGGCCTGTATCTTGTCCACCCCCTCCTGGATGTAGTTTTCACCAAAGGACCGCTGCCCTGCCGCCACCGCTTGGGCCACCGCATCGGCGCCAAACGTCTTGGACACGGCCAGCAGCGTGACAGCCGTCACATCGCGCCCTGCCGTTTGGCACGCCTGCGCCACCCTCTGACGCAGGGCTTGGAGATTGTCTTCAATCGTCGTCATAATCACTTGGTTACACCAACTTTGCATGGGAACCCGGGATGGACATCACGCAACTGCTCGCCTTCAGCGTCAAGAACAAAGCATCGGATTTGCACCTCTCGGCGGGCCTGCCACCCATGATACGGGTGCACGGCGACGTGCGCCGCATCAACGTCGAGCCGCTGGACCACAAGGCCGTTCACAGCATGGTGTACGACATCATGAACGACAGCCAGCGCAAGCAGTATGAAGAGTTTCTGGAGTGTGACTTCTCGTTCGAGATCGAAGGCCTGTCGCGTTTTCGCGTCAATGCCTTTAACCACAACCGCGGTGCCGGCGCCGTGTTCCGGACCATTCCGAGCAAGATCCTGACACTGGAGCAGCTCAACGCGCCCAAGATTTTCGGCGACCTGGCGCTGCGCCCCCGCGGTCTGGTGCTGGTCACCGGCCCCACCGGCTCGGGCAAATCAACCACCCT
>JBFHEQ010000409.1:0-3558 GCA_041584075.1 Hydrogenophaga sp. | reverse complement strand
TGCGACTCGCGCGGTCCAGTTGTTCAATGCCTTCGTCGCGTTCGCCGGCGTGGAAGGCCATCATGCCGTGCCTGAGCAGCCGGCTGATCGAAGAAGGGGTGTCCTGCGTGGCGGTTCGGAAGCTGTTGAGTGCATTCTGAAACTGACCCAGTTCGAACTGGGTGCGACCCATGATGTCGTGGGCATCGGTGTAGCCCGGATCTTGCCGGATCAGGGCCGTCAGCGTTGTCGCCGCGTGCTGGGGCTGTCCGGCATCCAGCTGGGCGCGGGCCACGCCGAGGCGGGCCCAAGGAGAAGGGCCTGCGGCCGCCACCGCCTCATAGAGGGCCTGGGCGTCGGCCATGCGACCCTTTTTGAGCATCAGCTCGGCACCCAGTCGGGCCGCGTAAAGGCCGTGAGACTTCTGTTCGGTGAAACGGGCTTTGCACAGTCGGTAGGCGTCGTCCAAGCGTTCGGCGTCCAGCGCTGTGAAAATCTCTTTCAGCGCCAGCTTGCGGTGGCGGGCGTGTTTGATGCGCTCCGCCAGCCCTGCCGCCGTATGGGGTTTGATCAAAAAGGCGTCTATCGCAGACTCGGCCGCTTCGGCCACCATACCGTACGAGGCGTCCGAGGTGACCATGACGAAGACGGTGAGAAAGGGCAGCAACTGGTCGCGTCGCAGTTCGTCGAGAAACGCCTGCCCGGTTTGTTCGTCTCCGTCGAAGTATTGCTCGCACAGGATCACGTCGAACGTCCCGACCTCCAGCTTGAGCCGCGCATCGCTCAACCGGCCACACTGAAGGACGGCGCCGAATCCGAACTCCCGCAGCTGTCCGGCCAGGATGGCGCGCGATTGCGGCTGGCTCTCGATGACGAGGGCCCGTGCGTTCAGCAGTTCATTGTGGTTGAAGTACATGGGATTCCCTCCGTCGATTCACTTTTTTCGGGCTTCAGGCGGCCTGCACTTTGGCGAGCAGGCCGTCCTCACGCTTGGGCTGGTAGCGTGACGGCAAGGACAAGCCACCCGCCGCCCGTCCGGTGTTGGTCTGTTCGCCCAGACCCGAGCGCAGGGCCCCCGTCCGAAAGCGCTCTCGCAAATGCTGCGCGCGGCTCCGGAGTGCCTCGTGTTCCGGGATCCGGTCTTCGTACCGTTGCAGCACCAGGTGGGCCGATTCGATGACCTTGGCATTGAGGGTCGTTTCGCCGTGTTCGAGCAGGGACTCCACCGCGCGCCGGGGATTGCCCTTGAGGCTGGCGGACATGGCTTCCTGCGTGACGTTGAGCATCCTGGCGTGGGCCTGGTGGATCTTGTCTGCGTGTTCCTTGTTGCCTGCCGCAGCGCTGGCAAGCAAATCAGCCATGGCCCGTGTGGTGCAAAACCGCATGCCCAGGACATCGACCGTGGCGTCGACTTCGGGCAGCTGGATGGAATGCATGGCGAGTTGGGTCATGAGGGCCAGCAGGTTGCTCGCAGCCTCAAAATCGAAGTCGGGTTCGCGGACCGATTTCATGATGTGGCGGATGTCATCAAGCGCCCGAGCCGTGTGGCGCGCACGCAGGGCGACCAGCGTGCTGACCACCGCCATCAGCCGGGGAATGCGCTCACTCTTGGGCGAACGTTCGTACAGCCTGGCGAGCTGTGTCTGGCACTGGGCCATGCCTTTGGCGTCGTCCTTTTCCAGACACACAAACGCCAGCAAGACCAGGGCCTGGGGATCAAAGAGCTTGGATTCGAGGCCGATGCGGGTGGCGCGCTCCAGCAGTTCCACGCCCTCGTCGCGGTCGCCCTTGTAGTAGGCCATCATGCCGTGTTTGAGCAGTCGGTTCACCGAGGAGGGCGTGAGCTGGGTGGCCATTTTGAAAGTGGCCAGGGCTGCTTCGAAGTCGCCCTGTTCGAAGTGGGCCCGTCCCATCAGGTCGTAGGCGTCCGAGAAGCCGGGATCGTTCTGGATGATGGAGGTCAGGGTCTGGGTGGCATTGTTGATATGACCACCTTCCAGCTGCGCCCGAGCCACACCGAGACGAGCCCAGGGCAGCGTCTTGGCCGCCACGACCGCTTCATACAGCGCTTGGGCTTCGTTCAGCCGGCCGGCGCGCAACATGAGCTCGGCGCCAATGCGGGCGGCGTAGAGCCAATAGTCTTTCCGGGCATCAAAGTGGTCTTTGCACAGGTCAGTCGCGGTTTCGAAATCTTCGTTTTCGATGGCGGTGAAGATGCTTTTGAGAGCCTGTTTGCGATTGCGGGCCTGCTGGATGCGCACCTCCAGACTGGTGGCCGTGTGCGGTTTGACGACGTAGGCATCCAGGGCCGATTCTGCGGCTTCGGCCACTTTGGCGTACGTGGCGTTTGACGTCATCATCACGAAGACGGTGTAGAACGGCAGCAACTGGTTGCGCCGGAGATCGTCCAGAAGATCCTGGCCCGAGATGGCTTCGTTTTCGAAATCGTGTTCGCAGATCACGACGTCGAACGCCGCGAGTTCCAGCCGGTTGCGGGCTTCGCGCAGACGGCTGCATTGCGCCACGTTGCCGATGCCATAGCTGCGCAGCTGTGCAACGAGAATCGATCGGGAGAGCGAGTTCCCGTCGACCACAAGGGCGCTGGCGGTTTGCAGATCGGAAGGTGCGGCGGGCATGGGGTGCTGAGGTACGGAGGAACTGCGACGGTCGGGCTTGCACCCTGAGTGACAAGGCGCTTGTGTCGCGCAGCGGGGCCTCCTGCCAAGAGGGGCCATGCGCCAGCTTCGGTCCAGGTGGCTGAAGCGGTGAGCTGCGCAGAGGGCGGCTCAGGTCAGGGAAACCACGACCGCACGTGACAACGTCATGTCACTCGGGTGATGTGTTTCGATTCTCCTCACGTTGGCACACGGCCATAGCGTGAAACTGGGGGGGAAAGTGCGCCCTTTTTTGGGCAGGCGGAGCCGGTTGTGCGGGTCAGACGCGCCAGATGCGGGGTGGCTCGGTGCCCAGGTGCCAGGCCGCCTCGCGCAGGGAGGTCCACACGCGCTGCAGCCCCGCCATGAGCGGTTCGACCACCGGGGCCAGCATGCGGATCGCCACCATGTTGGGGTTGGGGCTTGTCACGCCCGCATGGACGTTGACCGGCAGATCCTGCAGGGCGGTGCGCGCAGCCTCCTGCAGGCGATCCCTTCGTTCTCTGCCCAGGGGCTGGCCACTGGCAAACACCATGGTGCCCAGGCAGCGATGGCCTGCCAGGCCCGAAGCGGCGTTCATCAGTCGCATATCCCCGGCGTCGAACGTGGCCTGTTCCAGCCACAGCCCGGGGATTTCCAGGCGCTGGTGGAAACGGCCTGTGGTGAATGGCTGTTGGGCAGCCGGCAACCCCAGTGCGCAGACATCCCATGCGATCAGTTCGGCATCGCCTTCCAGTGAGGCACGCCAGAGGTTGTTCGCCAGGCAGCCCGGGTATGCGATGGATTCCAGTGGCAGCCACTCCAGGCGCGAACCTGGCGCCAAAGCCAGGACAACGCGCTGTGTGGCAGCGGCCTCGTCGGTGGCGTAGAAGCGGGTGGCGCCGGGGGTGCTGATCAGGCCATGGGCACCCGCGCCTACCTGAAC
>JBFHEQ010000408.1:0-3571 GCA_041584075.1 Hydrogenophaga sp. | reverse complement strand
GCACGTGCCGCTGCTGGGACGTGAGCGCAAAGATGCGTCTGTGCTCGTCATCGGTGGCGGCGAAGGCGGCATCGTGCGTGAGAGTCTCAAGCATGATTTCGTGACCAGCGTCACCATGGTGGAGATCGACCAGCGGGTGGTCGATCTGGCGAAGGAATACCTGGCCGTCAATGGCGACTACAAGGATCCACGCGTCACGCTCATCATCGACAATGCCGCCAATTTTGTGAGCCAGGCCGTGAAAGACGGCAAACGCTACGACCTCATCGTGCTTGATCTCACCGAGCCCGTGGGGCCGTCGTCGTGTCTGTTCACGGAAAAATTCCTGACGGAAGTCGTTTCCCTCGTGTCGGACACGGGCGTGATTCTCGACTCCGACAGCATCTACCTGTCCAAAACCGGCGGCGACTTTTTGCAAGAGGTCAGCGGTGATGGTGACAACCTCGTCACCGTGATGCAGCGCACCAAGATCTTGCCGCACATCGATGTGTACCGCACCAAGATCCCGCTGTACCCCGGCGCCGATTTTGGTTTTTTCCTGTACAGCCGCGACGGGGTTTCCTTGCGGAAGCCGGTGAAAGCCTTTGAAGGCAAACACTACAACGCGGCAGTGCACGAGGCATCTTTTGCGTTGCCCAACTGGCAGAAGGACTGGTTGATGCCCAAAGCTTGAAGGCCTCCCCGGGCGAATGAGCAAAGTGCCACCCGGCACCTTGCTCATTCGCTCACGCCGCACCGGTCGGTCCGCAATGGTGACCCTGCGGCATCAACATCAACGCGACGCCACCACAATGGATCAACTTCGCGCGCTGCGCGTGTTCACCAAGGTCATCTCCGAAGGCAGCTTTGCAGGCGCTGCACGGGTGCTGGATCTGGCGCCCGCTGTGGTCACGCGAGCCATTGCAGACCTCGAGAAACACGTGGGTGCTCGCTTGCTCAACCGCAGCAGCCGCAGCCTGGCGCTCACCGAGATAGGACAGGCCTATCTCGTGCGCGCCACACAGATTGTGGCCGCGCTGGATGATGCAGATGCCTTGGCGGGCTTGGCCAGCAACCTGCCCAAGGGAACCCTGCGCGTGTTGTGCCCGCCCGCCTTTGCTGTGCACCAACTGGCCAAACACCTGCCACGGTTTCACCAGTTGTATCCCCATATCGATCTCGAGATTGTGACCCCCGGGCCTGTCGAAGCGGCGGATGACCATTTTGATGTCTCCATTGTGTCAATCGGCCAGCAGCCCTTGCAGGGCGACTTTGTGTTGCGACCCTTGGCGTGTTCATCTTTCATCATCTGCGCCTCACCCGACTACCTGGCGCGCAAGGGGTGTCCGCTTGAGCCGCATGGGTTGACGGGGCATCAGGGTCTCTTGCCTGCCGTGTCAGCTGTTCGCCGAACGCTGACGCTGCACCGTCAACCCCCCCTCCTGACCGACGGCGCGATCAACACCGTGACCTTGCCGATCGAGCACGCCGTGCTCTCCACCACACAAATCGAGCTGCTCTTGGCCGCAGCTCTTGCCGGTATGGGGCTCGCGGGGCTCCCCTCATTTGTCGCAGAACAGGCGTTGCTCGATGGCCGTCTGCAGCGCGTGCTGCCTCAGTGGTGCGGTACCACGCTCACGCTGTACGCGGCCATGCCCACCCGAAAGCAGGTGCCGGTGCGCACCCGCGTTTTTCTCGATTTCCTGGTTGCTGCCTTTGGTGGCCAGAAGCGTGACCCATGGCTTCTCGGGTGTTCATGAAAGCACAGGCCCTGCGCCTCGTTGGGGCGGTGCAGTGACAGACCGGCGCCGAAGCAAAAGCAGAAGCATTAGCCCAGCGAGCCAATCCCGTGTGCCGCCAAGGCAGCACACATCACCATGCTTGCCACACACGCCGCTTGCCAGCCCAAGGCGGTGCGCATCGCGCGCAGCTTGCGCTCGCCAACCACCGGCACGTGGCCCGATCTGAGCGGCGCGACCCAGCGTTTGATCTCCAGGGTCGACACCCGCGACAAACCACTGGCAACAACATAGAGCGTCAGCTTGCCGATGAATGGTAGGCTGTGAAAGTAGTATGGCGCACCTTTGCCAAAACAGAACAGGCGCATCAGCCCGATCACCAGCACCAGCGTGGCTGCCATGCCGTTGATCAGGTCCACCTGCTGAAGCCGGTTGGCGGTCTTTGCGTCCAACGGTTGGCGCAGCAAGATCAGCGAAACCACAGGGCCGGCCAGCACAAGAACGGCAAAGACGAGATGGGCGAAAGACAGAAACGAAGTCATGGGGCGTGGCCTTTCCGGGTCAAGAATGCGTGCAGAGGCGTCAGGTTCAACGCTGCTGCAGGCGCTACCGGTAGGTGGCTGCAACCGCCGTGTAGTCCACGCGTGCGTCCAGCTCCGTCAGCTTGCCGGCCACCGTTTGCATGGGGGGGACGCGACCCTTGTAGCGCACCCATGTTTGGTGATCCGCATCCCATGTCACCCGCATGGTGGCGATGAAGGGCCGGATAAGCCAACTGCTGGCGGTGATGGCATACACCACCTGCCCGTGGGCGGTCGAATCCTGGCGAATGTCAAAGCCGTAGGTCTGTTTCTCTTTCATCACGATGAAGCGCACCGGAATGGACTGGCCGGCCGCCAGCGCCGGGCGGTGCGCCAGAATGAATCCGAACAGGGAAGGTCCACTCACTGCCGGCACGTCGATCGCCTCCTCTGCCGTGCTCACGACACCCTGGTTGTTCAGTCGGTACTTCAAATGACGTCCGTCGCTGCTGACTTGCACCGTGCCGCTGTAGCCCAGTTGCTGATTTTTCACTGCCAATTTTTGCAAACGGTAGTCTGCGTCGAAACGGGATGATTCGACCACCACCAGCTGTTGTGCCGGGTCGCGGGTGAGGTGCGTAGCCTCGAACCCGGAGGGCACCGTTTTCAGACGCCGCTCGTAGTGAAACAACGGCTCCGGGGAGGTCGATGCTTGGGCAAAAGTCGACCCTCGGTAGATCAGCTCGCCGGCTTGGCCGGGGGCTGCGTTCAGCACGGCGAGGCTTGCTGCGCCGAACCCTTCCATCTCAGCGCGGGCTGGGCTGGCTGACAACAGAAAGATGCCAACGAAAGCTGTGACGTTGGCAGCAGCGTGTGAAGCGTTCATGGGATCTCCTGGGTGTTGGCGCGGTTGATTGACCGCAAGCCGTCACTGTAGAAATCCAGCGCCCGATTGCCCAGCCGCCAGGCATCAAGGCAAGCTTGTCAAAAAGTCAACGATGGACGAGTGCTGCCCGATCGGGAGGGAGCGCATCGGGGTGTGCTCTCGCTCACGCACGGGCAGCGCAGGCGACCGGGGGGTGCTTCAGCAACAGGCACATCACTTCATTCCGTGACCGAATGGAACCGTTTGTCGCTTGTTCTGAGGTCGACGCCAACCTGAAAGACGTGCTCAAATGGTCCGTGTCTTCGGGCACAGCCCAGGCCCTCGACCCTTGTTTTGGTTGTTTCACTGTGGAGTCGATCGTGACCCTATCCCTGCCTGCAACGCGCACCGAACGCGACACCTTCGGCCCCATCGAAGTGCCGGCCCAGCGCCTGTGGGGTGCCCAG
>JBFHEQ010000407.1:0-3575 GCA_041584075.1 Hydrogenophaga sp. | reverse complement strand
TTGTGGATGGTCACCCACCCTGAACTCAAGCGGGCCATGCGGGTGCAACTCATGATGCGCACCTTTGGCCCGTCTCTGGCCGAGTTGTTGAAAGCCGTCTGAAGATCAGGCCGCCAGGGCCATCGAAGGCTTGCTGGTGTTGGTGCTGCTGGAAGATTTGCTGGCCGCCGCCACCGAGCATTCGATGTCGCCCGACAATTGGCCGCCTTCTTCGATCACAACCTTGCCATAGCGGATCTTGCCCGTGACTTTGCCGCTCGCGTAAATCACCAGCTTCTGGCGCACCGTGAGGTTGCCGTCGAAGACACCGTGAATTTCCGCGATATCGATTTCGGCCGAGCCCTTGAATGCGCCTTGCTCTGCGATCTGAATCACACGCGAATCCATCGTGGCTTCGACGAGGCCTTCGACCACGAGCGTGTCGCAATCGGTGATTTCGACGCCCTTGAGCTTGATGTTGGGACCGACGGTCAGCTTGCTGCCGCCTTCAGCGGTGTGGCTGGCGGTGTGGCTGGCGGTTGGGACAGACGCTGCCGGGGCGGGCGTGTCGTGCTGGGTGGTCGAGGGAGTGGTGACGGATGCAGCACCCGTGCTGCCGACGCCATAGCGCTGAGGGGTGTTCAAGCCTGAATTCAGGGGTTTGGCTTGTTCGGGTTCGCGTTTTCCAAAATGCAGTGCCATGCGTGGTGCTCCTTCAAAAGTGAAGCGTCCATGCTAATGGCCGCGCGGCTTACATTCTGGGCCGTCCCGTAAGAGTGGTAACGGAAAGCACGGTACATCCAGTTTCATTTGTGTCCTCTTTTTTTTCTTTTGGGTCGCGAGCGCCGAAGATCTCCGGTCTCGCAACGGCCCTTTTCAGGGGACCCACCGGGCTCAGGGTATCACCACAGCTGCACGGCTTTCGCCTCGGCAAAGGCACTTGGACCTGGGTTGCCCCAGGCGTATCGGCATGGGTATTTGATGGGTTGTCTTCATTGGCGGGCTCGAATTGTGACCCGGTGTTGGGGTTGAATCATTGTCCAATTCGGACGAATTCACATGGACTCGGCTCCGGCGGCTTGATTGACCCTGTGTTGATTGTTGTGTTGTTGGGTGATGGGGGTATTGGATTGTGCTTCGATCAATAGATTGGTTTTAGGGCTATGGCTTGCCGGATTTCTGGTGTCCGGATTGCATGGATGCCTGTTTGATGCAGGTCAATGCGCGACAGGTTTTTGTCGCGGTTTTGAAATGCTTGTGTCACCATGTGAACAACATCCTTGAGCCAGGCGGGTGCGTTTGATGGGAAGGTGTCGCTGTACCGAAATCGTCACTAGGCAAACACCCTGCGGTGGCTGGAGGGCTCTCTGGCTTGCGCAGCGCTCGCTGCGGCGGACTGCGTGAGAACGTGGCTTTCGCGCACTCCATTTGATTTGACGTGACCCAGGACAGCAGACGATGAGCAACGATCCCAAACTGCACTGGAATGTGGGCTACTGGTTGCTGGCCATGTTCGCACTGGTGTGGGTCCAGTCGGTCTGGCAGGCAGCCAGTTCGGTCGAAGTGGTGCCGTACAGCGAATTTGAGCAAGCCTTGGCGGAGGGGCGGGTGGCGGAAATCACGCTCAAGTCCCACACCATCACCGGCAAGCTCAAGTCGCCCGACGCTTCGGGCAAGTCTGTCATCGTGGCCAACCGGGTGGCGCCCGATGTCGCTGAGCGACTCTCGCAATACGACGTGCCGTACACGCAGGTGATTCAAAGCACCTTGCTGAGCGACCTGCTGTCGTGGGTGGTCCCGGCGCTGGTCTTTTTTGGCCTGTGGTTTTTCCTGATTCGCCGCCTGCTCAACAAGCAGGGTGGTGGCATGGGCAGCTTCATGAGCGTCGGAAAGAGCCATGTCAAGGTCTATGTGCAAACCGACACCGGCGTCACGTTTGCCGATGTGGCGGGCGTGGACGAGGCCAAAGCCGAGTTGCAGGAGGTGGTGGCTTTTCTGAAAGACCCGCAGGGGCGCGGGCGCCTGGGCGGGCGACTGCCCAGGGGCATCCTGCTTGTGGGTCCGCCCGGCACCGGCAAGACCCTGCTCGCCAAGGCCGTCGCGGGCGAGGCCGGCGTGGCCTTCTTCAGCATTTCCGGCAGCGAGTTCGTCGAAATGTTCGTGGGCGTGGGCGCCGCACGGGTGCGGGATCTTTTTGAACAGGCGCGGGGCAAGGCGCCGGCCATCATCTTCATTGATGAACTGGATGCCCTGGGTCGAGCGCGTGGGGCGGCCTCGCCGCTGGGCGGACACGACGAGCGGGAGCAAACCTTGAACCAGCTGCTCACCGAACTCGACGGTTTTGACAGCTCATCGGGCCTGGTGCTGCTGGCCGCGACCAACCGGCCCGAGGTGCTCGACCCGGCTTTGCTGCGCGCCGGGCGGTTTGACCGGCAAGTGCTGGTGGACCGTCCGGACAAACTCGGCCGGGTTCAGATCCTCAGGGTGCACACGCAGAAAATCCGCCTCGCGCCGCAAGTGGATCTGGAACAGGTGGCGCAGCTGACCACGGGGTTTTCCGGTGCCGACCTGGCCAACCTGTGCAACGAAGCGGCACTGGCCGCTACCCGGCGCAGCGCGGAATCGGTCGATCTGGTGGACTTCACGGTGGCCGTCGAGCGCATCGTGGCCGGGCTGGAGAAAAAGACCCGCATCCTCAACCCCCGTGAGCGCGAGGTGGTGGCCCACCACGAAATGGGCCACGCGCTGGTGGCCATGAGCCTGCCGGGTACCGACACCGTGCACAAGGTGTCGATCATTCCCCGCGGCATTGGCGCCCTGGGCTACACCATTCAGCGGCCCACGGAAGACCGTTTCCTGATGACCCAGCTGGAACTCGAACACAAAATCATGGTGTTGCTGGGCGGCCGGGCTGCTGAAATGCTGGTGTTTGGCGAGCTTTCCACCGGGGCTGCCGACGACTTGTCCAAAGTGACCAACATCGCGCGGGACATGGCAACCCGCTATGGCATGGTCGAAGCGCTGGGTTACGTCACCTACGAGCCGCCGCGCCAGGCGTTCACCGATGCCCCGGGCTGGGCGCCCAATGGCTGGCAACCCAGCCCGGAAACGCAGGAACAGATCGACGAGGCCGTGCGCAACATCGTCAAGGTGGCTTTTGACAAGGCAACGGCCATACTGACCGAAAGGCGCGCCATCCTCGAGCACGGCGCGCAGGAGCTGCTGGCGAAAGAAACCCTCGACGAAACCGCCTTGCGCGCCCTGTTGCCGTCCGCAGGACGGCGCGAAGTCTAGTGGGTGAGGCGCCGGCGCGGACGCCCTCGGGGCAGGGGCGCAGCACAGTGCGTGCCCGTCTATCGCCCTACAGGTGTCATGTTGAGGGCAAAACCGTACACTTGCGGGTTCCCCAGAGGTATCCCCCATGAACGCCCCCGTCGACGTTTCCTTTTTCGCGCGCGCCGCCAAACCGATCAACAGCTACCGCCCTTACTGGGCGAAGCGGTTCGGAGTGGCGCCGTTCCTGCCCATGAGCCGTGCCGAGATGGAGCAGCTGGGCTGGGATTCGTGCGACATCATCCTGGTCACAGGCGATGCTT
>JBFHEQ010000406.1:0-3581 GCA_041584075.1 Hydrogenophaga sp. | reverse complement strand
TTGAGCCCGGACTGTTGCCAGGCGCCGTGTTTGAGACTGGCGACGTACTGCGGGATGCGCCGCATGGACGACATGATCAGCGCCCAGGTCAGCTCAGCCGTGGCCACAGGCGAGCTGGTGCCATCTGCTACGGCGATGCCGCGCTCGGTGCAGGCCGCGATGTCGATGTGGGCGCCTGCACGCCCCGTCTGTACGATCAGTTTGAGGCGCGGCAGCTTTTCAACCAGTTGACGGGTGATCTGTGTTCGCTCGCGTATCAAGACCAACACGTCGGCGTCCCTCAGCCGCACGGACAGCTGTCCGACGCCCTTGACCGTGTTGGTGAACACCTTGGCCGGATAGGGCTCCAGCTTTTCGGCACAGGCCAGCTTGCGGACCACGTCCTGGTAGTCGTCGAGAATCACGATATTCATGGGCACTATTGTGCCCTCATGCGCCGCCCGTTAGATGCGGGCTATGGCATGTGATGCACCCAGGGTGCAGCGTCAGACGGTGGCCGGTCGTTTGTGAGCTGGGTGTTGCTCCAGCGCTGCGAGTCGGTCCAGTTCGGCGCACACGTCGCTGATACGGCCTGAGAGGGCGAGACGGCCACCGGATGCGTGAGTGGAGCGGCTCAGATCGGGCGTGCTGTGGACCCTCACGCAGCGGGGGTGGGGCGGTGCATGGACCACCTGGCGGCTTGAGGATGCCGGACAAGGGTGGACCGGGGCACCCGTCGCGCCGACTGGCTTGAGCCATCCTGCGCGGGCAAACCGCTGCAAAAAGAGTGGCACGGCACGAAGCGCAGGTGTGTGCGAAGGTTGTAGCGGCAGCCAGCAGTCAATCAGCTGCAATGGTGCACGCCAGGTGTTGGTGTTGAGTCGGATTCCCATGATTAACTCCGTGAAGGGGGTTGAACACAGGCAGGATTGAGGAAAGGACGCTCTCACGGGGTTGTGTTGGTGCACTTGGGGCGCACCGAACCAAACGCCCGCCACCCGCGGGAGCGACAAAGACCGCTGCGGTCAGTTCTGGAAGCTGTTGCGGATCAGGCCGACGGCCAACCCCTCGATCTCGAAGGCTTCACCCGGTTCGACCACGATGGTTTTGTAGTCGGGGTTTTCGGCAAGCAGTTCGATGGAATGCTCGCGCCGCATGAAGCGCTTGACCGTCACGTCATCGCCCAGGCGAGCGACCACAATCTGGCCGTTCTTGGCCTCCTTGGTGGATCTGACGGCGAGCAAGTCTCCATCGATGATGCCGATGTCTCGCATGGACATGCCGCGCACCTTGAGAAGGTAATCGGGTTGTTGCTGGAACAGGCTGCGCTCCACCTGGTAAGTCTGGTCAACATGCTCTTGGGCCAGGATGGGCGAGCCTGCCGCCACGCGCCCGATCAGGGGCAGCACCAACTGGGCCAGGCTGGGCAAGGGCGGTGTAAGCTGGCGACTGCGAGCATCATTGATATGGCGGAGGTCTTCGCTGCGAAGACGTATGCCGCGTGATGTGCCACTCAGGAGCTCGATCACACCTTTGCGAGCCAAGGCTTGCAAATGCTCTTCGGCTGCGTTGGCCGATTTGAAGCCCAGTTCACGGGCGATTTCGGCGCGCGTGGGCGGGGCACCTGTGCGGGCAATGGCGTTTTGGATGAGTTCCAGAATCTGTTGCTGTCGCGGGGTGAGCTTGGGTGCGTGAAATGGAGCGTCGTTCATGGCTGCCTCGTGAGTCAAGTAGGTTGCGACCCGCCTGTCGGGTTCGTCATCAGCAGAGACTGGATACATCAGCAAGCTGTCTTCTTATCCAGTTACTGTATTTTTAGCCAGTTTTTTATTTTTGGCAAGTGATTCGAACAATGAAGCCCACCATTCGTGTGATTCTGGGGACCGGAGGGACCATTGCCGGTCGCGCAAGCTCAATGGCAGACAACACTGGTTATGTGTCTGGTGAGGTGTCGGTGACAGATCTGTTGGCGGCAGTTCCGCCTTTGGCCGGACTGGCGCTGGAGGCCGAGCAGATCGCACAAGTGGACAGCAAAGACATGGGCTTCGGGATTTGGCGAGAGCTGGCCTTGCGGGTGGCGCACCATCTGGAGCGTGGGGATGTGCAAGGCGTGGTGGTCACGCATGGAACGGATACGCTGGAGGAAACCGCCTGGTTTTTGCAGACGGTGCTGCAACCACGCAAGCCCGTGGTGTTGACGTGTGCGAT
This sequence comes from Hydrogenophaga sp., assembly GCA_041584075.1. GTDB lineage: Bacteria > Pseudomonadota > Gammaproteobacteria > Burkholderiales > Burkholderiaceae_C > Hydrogenophaga. The sequence continues at coordinate 1,394 of JBFHEQ010000406.1, read as the reverse complement.
GCGCCCGGCCACGGCGCTGGTACCTGACGGGCCGCAAAATTTGCTGGATGCTGTGGCGGTTGCCGGCACCACGGGGTGTGCTGGTGTGCTGGTGGTTTGTGCCGGACAGGTGCACCGGGCAGAGCATGTTGCCAAGGTACACAGTTACCGCGTGGACGCATTCGATTCCGGTGAAGCAGGCCCGGTGGGCTGCGTGGAAGAAGGGGCCGTCCGTTGGTTCAGTGGCTTGCCTCCGGTGCCTGAAGGGGCGGTGGTGAATCGCGTTTCATTGGCGCGCATTCTGTCGATCGTTGCTTTGCCTCCTGTGGTGGTGGTCACCAGTCATGCGGATGTTGATGGAACGGTGATTGAGGGGTTGTTGATGGTCGGCGAGCGAGACCCGTCGCGTCGGGTTCAGGGCATCGTTGTGGCGGCCACGGGCAACGGGTCGGTCCATGTGAGTCTGGAGCGTGTCTTGCTTGGCGCTCAGGCCTCTGGCGTGAAGGTGGTCCGGTCCACCCGCTGTCCACGCGGCCGTGTCGTTCCGGGGGCTCGGTCGCCGTTTCCAGATTCGGCCGGTCTGTCGCCCGTCAAGGCCAGGATTGCTCTGGCTTTGGACCTGTTGCCATCAGCACCAGGTTGACAGGCTGACACCCGCGCAGAAAAAAGCCCGGTTCAAGACCGGGCTCGGAAGGTCAGACGGCGTAACAGACGGTCAATGGGCCAGGGCTTCCATGGCGCGGCTGGTGATTTCTTCCACGCTGCCCATGCCACTGATGGCACGGTACTTGGGCGCGGCGGCGGGCTCTTTCTTGGCCCACTCACTGTAATAGTCCACGAGCGGGCGGGTCTGGGCGCTGTATACCTCCAGCCGCTTCTTGACCGTTTCTTCCTGGTCGTCCGCACGCTGGATCAAGGGTTCACCGGTTTCATCGTCCACGCCTTCCACTTTGGGTGGGTTGAATTTGACGTGGTAGGTGCGACCCGATGCAGGGTGCGAGCGGCGACCGCTCATGCGCTCGATGATCGCCTCGAAGGGCACATCGATCTCCAGCACGTAGTCGAGCTTGACGCCGGCTGCTTTCATGGCGTCGGCTTGCGGGATGGTGCGAGGAAAACCGTCAAACAGGAAGCCATTGGCGCAGTCGGGCTGGGCAATGCGTTCCTTGACCAGATTGATGATGAGCTCGTCGCTGACCAGCCCACCCGATTTCATGACGCTGTCGGCCTGCTGACCCAAAGGTGTGCCGGCCTTGACGGCGGCGCGCAGCATATCGCCGGTAGAAATCTGAGGGATGCCATATTTCTGGCAAATGAAGGTGGCCTGGGTGCCTTTGCCCGCGCCGGGCGCGCCCAACAGGATCAGTCTCATCGGATTCCTTTTATCGAAGTTTCAATGTCGAAGCCGCTGTCTC
>JBFHEQ010000405.1:0-3585 GCA_041584075.1 Hydrogenophaga sp. | reverse complement strand
TGGAGACAACATGACCGCCGCCACCTACCGCCCGATGACTTTCGGCGTCACCCGCGCCACCCTGCGCGATGGCACCACCGGCACCCACTACCTGCGCGCGGAACAGGCGCTGCCGCCTTACCCTGAACGCCTGACCGACCGGCTCGTGCACTGGGCCCAAGAGCGCCCCGGGCAAACGCTGTTCGCCCGGCGGGAGAAAAATGCCGACGGCAGCAGTGGCGACTGGCGACACATCAGCTTTGCCCAGGCGCTTGACGCTGCGCGCCGCATTGGCCAGGGCTTGCTGGACCGCGGCCTGTCGGCCGAGCGCCCGGTGCTCATCCTGAGCGAGAACGACCTGGAGCATGCACTGCTGGCGCTGGGGTGCCTGTATGCCGGCGTGCCCTATTGCCCCACGTCGCCACCCTACTCACTCGTCAGCCAGGACTATGACAAGCTGAAACACGTGGTCAAGACGCTCACACCCGGCCTGGTTTTCGCCGCCGATGATCAGCGCTATGGCCGTGCCATGTTGGCAACACTTGACGAAGGTGTGGAACTGGTCACCACCCAGGGCAGCGTGCCCGGGCGCAGCACGACATCGTTTGCTGCCTTGATGGCCACCGAGCCCACGCCCGCCGTCGATGCCGCCATGGCTGCCACCGGTCCGGACACCATCACCAAATTCCTGTTCACCTCGGGGTCGACCAAGATGCCCAAGGCTGTGATCAACACGCAGCGCATGTGGTGTGCCAACCAGCAGCAGATGGCCACGTCGATCCCTTTGTTGAAAGAGAAGCCCCTGGTGCTGATCGACTGGCTGCCCTGGAACCACACCTTTGGCGGCAACCACAATGTCGGCATGGTGCTCTACCACGGCGGCACGCTCTACATCGACGACGGGAAGCCCACGCCCGCCCTGATCGGCGAAACCCTGCGCAACTTGCGGGAGATTTCGCCCACCGTTTACTTCAACGTGCCCACCGGCTTTGAGGCCATCGCCAGCGCGATGAAAAGCGACGCCCAGCTTCGCAAGACCCTGCTCGCCAAGGTCGACATGTTTTTCTACGCAGGTGCCGCCCTGGCGCAACCCATCTGGGACAACCTGTTCGAAAGCCAGGAGCTTGAAATCGGTGAACGCATCGTGATGAGCACGGGCCTGGGCATGACCGAGTCGGGCCCGTTTGGCCTTTTCGTGACCAGCCCCGATGTGAAAGCGGGCGATCTGGGCTTGCCCACGCCAGGTCTGGAGTTGAAATTGATCGACATCGACGGCAAGACCGAAGTTCGATACAAGGGCCCCAACATCACGCCCGGCTATTGGCGCATGCCCGCTGAAACGGCAGAAGCCTTTGACGACGAAGGCTTCTTCAAAACCGGCGACGCCGTGAAGTGGATCGACGAAACCGACATCCACCTCGGCCTGAAATTTGACGGCCGCATTGCCGAAGACTTCAAGCTGGCAACAGGCACCTTTGTCAGCGTGGGGCCACTGCGCGGCAAGATCATCGCGGCGGGCGCGCCCTTCATTCAAGACGCCGTGCTCACCGGCATCAACCTGAAAGAGGTGGGTGCGATGGTGTTCCCCACCCCCGCCGTGCGCACCCTGACCGACCTGCCCGCCGACGCATCCATGCACGACGTGGTGGACCACCCGGCTGTGATCGCCCATTTCCAGACCGTGGCCGACGAACTGGCCCGCGCCGCCACAGGCAGTGCCAACCGCATCGCCCGCATGTGCCTGCTGGCCGATCCGCCCACCATCGACCGCGGCGAGGTCACCGACAAGGGCTCCATCAATCAGCGCGCCGTGCTGAGCCACCGTGCGGACACGGTCAGCAAGCTGCACGCCGATGCACTCCACTTCATCATCAAGCCGGCGGTATAGATCCCCCCGCGCCGCCTGCGGCGTCACCCCCCAGGGGGCGATGCTGGCAGACCGGCAAAGCCGGATCTGCGGCATCCTGGGTTGCAGAAATCGCAACCTGACACGAATCGATTGCAAGGAAATCAAAATGGCAACCAAAGGCTTTTTCAACTCGTTCAACGACGTCGTCATCCTGGGCGGCGTTCGTACGCCCATGGTCGACTATTGCGGGGCGCTGGGCCACATCTCCCCCACCGACCTCGGCATCAAGGCGGCACGCGAAGCCTTGCTCCGCACGGGCGTACCGGCGGCAGACATCGGTTCGGTGATCGCCGGCAACATGGCGCCCGGCGACTTCGACCAGTTCTTCCTGCCGCGCCACATCGGTCTGTACGCCGGCGTGCCGCTCGAGGTGCCGGCCATCATGGTCCAGCGCATCTGTGGCACCGGCTTCGAGCTGTTTCGCCAGGCCGGTGAGCAGATCGAGGCCGGCGCCTGCGACACCGCACTGGTGGTGGGCACCGAGAACATGACGCGCAACCCCATCGCGGCATTCGACCACCGCACGGGCTTCAAGCTCGGCGCGCCGGTGGGCTTCAAGGACTACATGTGGGAAGCGTTGAAAGACCCGGCGGCGGGCATCAACATGATCCAGACCGCCGAGAACCTGGCCAAAAAATACGGCATCAGCCGCGAGGAGGTTGACGAGTTTGCGTCCAGCTCCTTTGCCAAGGCGGTGGCCGCACAGGAGAGCGGCTTCCTGGCCGGCGAAATCGTGCCCGTGGTGAGCGAGAAGTTCGAAGTGGCCGGCTACCAGCCGCGCGGTATCAGGCTGCAAGGCAAGCTCACCGAAGTCGCCAGCGACACGCATCCGCGCCTCTCGCCGATGGAGATCCTGGCAAAGCTGCGCCCCGTCTACGAAGGTGGCGTGCAGACCGGTGGCAACAGCTCGGCGCTGGTCGATGGCGCCGCCGCCTGCGTGGTCAGCTCCGGCACCTTCGCCAAGGCACGAGGCCAGAAACCATTGGCGCGTGTGGTCGCGGCTGCCGCTGTCGGCGTGGCCCCCGAGATCATGGGCATCGGCCCGGCACCGGCCATCCGCCTCCTGCTGGAACGCACTGGCTTGCAGCTCAGCGACATTGGTCGTTTTGAAATCAACGAAGCCCAGGGCGCGCAGACCCTGGCGGTTGGCCGCGAACTGGGTCTTGATCTGAACAAGCTCAACGTCAATGGCGGCGCCATCGCGCTGGGTCATCCGCTGGCCTGCACCGGCGTGCGCCTGACGCTGACCCTGGCGCGGGAACTGCAACGCAGCGGACAACGCTACGGCATTTCCAGCGCCTGCGTGGGCGGCGGACAGGGCATCGCGCTGCTGATCGAAAACCTCGGACTGTGACTCCCCCCGCGCCGCGCCTTCGGTGCGTCACCCCCTCTAGGGGGCAACACCTGCGGCCTGGCAAAGCCAGTTCCGCGGTGTTCTCACTAACCCGCACTTCGTTTCCAACCTTCCCCAGGAGCATCTCATGAACATTCAAGGACAAGCCGCTCTCGTCACCGGCGGCGGCTCCGGTCTCGGCGAGGCCACCGCACGCGAACTGGCCCGCCTGGGCGCCAAAGTCGCTGTGCTGGACCTCAACGAGGCCAACGCAAAGCGTGTGGCCGCCGACATCGGCGGCGTGGCCTGCGCCTGTGACGTGACCAACCCGGACAGCATGCAGGCCGCCATCGAAACCGCAGCA
>JBFHEQ010000404.1:0-3588 GCA_041584075.1 Hydrogenophaga sp. | reverse complement strand
GCAAATGCCACCGACGACAATCTTGCCATCATCCAGGCGGACCATGGCGCCCGCCGCGCCTCGGAACGCGGTCATGGTGTGGCTGGCCCAGCCGTTGGTTCCGAACGTGGTGTCCAGTGTGCCGTCAACCTGGTAGCGGGCCACGCAAAAATCCTGGGCATCGCCTGTCCTGCAGGTACCCCCGACCAGAAGGCGTCCGTCTGGCAGCAGCACGCTGCCCGCGCTACCACTGTCCCTGGAGGGTTTGGCGGAGATGGTCCAGCCACGACTGGCAAACGAAGTGTCCAGCCCTGCCGTGAGGCCTTGTGCCGAAGGGCGCACGTAATATCCGATGCCTTCATAGGTGTAGCCCGGCTGACGCAGCAGCGCCGCATACTCGGCATCGTTGGCGGTGTAGAAATGGACCGCTGTCCCCGATACGAAAAACCGCCGCATGGGCACCCATCCCGGGCCGGCCGAGGTCTGTGCGCGCCAGGCAACCCCTTCGTACTGGTAGATGTGCCCGAGGTTGTTTTGTACCGACTGTCTTTCGGACTCGCTGATCGTGAAGAAGTGGGTGCCCGTCGACTTGTTCAGAAAACGGTGAACGGACGCGTAAGCGAGGTCCGCGGCAGGCAGCGCAAAGAAGGAAGGCCCTTCGTATTGAAACGTGGAGGTGCCGTTCCTCAGGAGGTCACGCTCGGTCTCGGAAATGGTGTAGAAATGAACGCCGTTGGCTCTGTTGTAGAAACGGAATACGGCGCTGCCCTGGCTGACGGTGCCGGCTTTGCGCTGCCCAGCTGCCTTGAGCGCTGCAGCAGCATCGGTTGACTCGACCGTTGCCAACGTGAGCCGGGGATCCGTATCTGATGAAAGGCGGGAGTCGGTGCGGGGCACCACCGGGCTGCCGGCGGCAGCTTCACCTTCACCTTGGGAGGCGGCGCCTCCGCAACCCGCCAGAGTCGACACGAGACCCCAGCACAAAAAAAATGCCTTGATGTTGCCCACAGACCGATCCCTGGTGATTTTTGATGGCTCCGGACGAAGTCGGAACTTCAGCGGAGTTTATCTGCCGGACCGGCGTACGGCTGTCTACTGTGGTGCGCGCACGACGCGACCGCATGTTGCTTGCTGTGAGGGCCAGTGTGGCGTGGCTGGCTGCCTGGCCTCGATCGGTCAGCGCCGGATCTTGTGCCCTGTTTTGAACACCCACCAGACCACGGTCAGACAGGCGGCCATGAAGCCCAGCGTCATGCCGGTGCTGACGGCGATGTGCACGTCAGCCTGTCCGTAAAAAGCCCAGCGCAGGCCGCTGATCAGGTAGACCACGGGGTTGAACAGCGACACCGTTTGCCAGAACGGCGGGAGCATGTTGATGCTGTAAAAGGCGCCGCCCAGGAAGGTCAGCGGTGTGACGACCAGCAGCGGGATGACCTGCAGCTTTTGAAAGCTGTCGGCCCACAGACCGATGATGAACCCGAACAGGCAGAAAGTGATGGCGGTGAGGACCATGAAGCCCGCCATCCAAACCGGATGCTGGATCTCATAGGACACAAAGAGCCGTGAAGTGAGCAGGATCAGGGTGCCCAGCATCAAAGACTTGGTCGCCGCAGCGCCCACATAACCCAGCAAGACTTCCACCCAGTTCACAGGGGCGGACAGCAGCTCGTAAATGGTGCCGGACCACTTGGGCATGTAGATGCCGAAGGCCGAGTTGGAAATGCTTTCGCTGAGCAGGGACAACATGAGCAGGCCGGGGATGATGTAAGCCCCGTAGCTCACACCCCCGATGTCGCCCATGCGCGAACCGATGGCCGATCCGAAGACGATGAAGTACAACGAGGTCGACAGCACCGGCGCAATGATGCTTTGCGCCAGGGTGCGGAATGTTCGGTTCATCTCGAACATGTAGATGGCGCGAACGCCATGGAAATTGAGGTTCATGCTGTAACCCCCACGCTGGTCACTGCCCTCATGCCATTGCTCCTGTGTGGTGGTCGTGCACCAGACTGACAAAAATGTCTTCCAGCGAGCTCTCGCTGGAGTGCAGGTCCTTGAAGTCGATACCGTGTTCTGCCAGCGCGCGCAGCAAGGCGGCGATGCCGGTGTCTTCCTGCTGGGTGTCGAAGGTGTAGATCAGTTGCAGGCCATCGGCCGACAGTTGCAGGGGCCAGCGTGCGAGGGCGTCGTTGATCCGCTCCATGGGCTGCTGCAAGGTCAGCGTGAGCTGCTTCTTGCCCAGTTTGCGCATCAGCACGTCTTTGTCTTCCACCAAAATCAGTTCGCCCTTGCGGATGACACCGATGCGGTCGGCCATGTCTTCGGCCTCTTCGATGTAGTGGGTGGTGAGGATGATGGTGGTGCCTGCATCGCGCAGCTCGCGCACCAGGCGCCACATGTCGTGGCGCAGCTCCACGTCCACACCGGCACTGGGTTCGTCCAGGAACAAAATCTTGGGTTCGTGCGACAGCGCTTTGGCGATCAGCACGCGGCGCTTCATGCCCCCCGACAAAGCCAGGATCTTGCTGTCCTTCTTGTCCCAGAGCGACAGGTCTTTCAGAATCTTTTCGATCAGTGCAGGGTTGGCGGGTTTGCCGAACAGGCCACGACTGAAACTCACCGTGGCCCACACGGTTTCAAACGAATCGGTGTGCAGCTCCTGCGGCACGAGACCGATGGCGGCCCGCGCGGCGCGGTAGTCGCTCACGATGTTGTGGCCGTCGGCCAGCACCGTGCCCTCGGTGGCGTTGGTCATGCCGCAGATCAGGCTGATCAGTGTGGTTTTGCCGGCGCCGTTGGGGCCCAGCAAGGCAAAAATTTCACCGCGACGGATATCGAGATCCACGTGCTTGAGTGCCTGGAAGCCGCCGGCGTAGGTCTTGCTGACGCCACGCACGCGGACGATGGCATCGTGGGCGTCCAGGTTTGCGGGGGTGTCGGGTTGATGGCGGGCGTTGGGCATGGGTGTCAGGGGAGAGGGGCTGTCAGGCGGCGGGAGGGGGCGGCGGCGATGCGTTTGAGGGGACGGGACGCTGTCTTGACGAGACGTCCAGATGAGAGACCCGTGTGCAAAATCGGGTGGCGACCCCGGATCATGCCTGTTCTGCCAAGAGCGCGTGCGGTGCAGGTTTCTGTGCGGCTCTGGCGGACCTCAGGGCATCGCTGCGTTGCGACCGGCGACCACACCCAGTCCAGCCCGCGACCTGCCGTTTGATCCGCTGTGCATTCGCTGACACAATCGCGCAACCGCCAGCGGAGCGCGTAGAAGGCGAGGCATGGCCCTCGATGTTTCATGGACATTGAAAAACGAATGGAAGGTGGTGGCGTATGCACATGGCCATGGTGATGGGCGCAGGCGTTTTGCTGCTCGTGGTGTTCGTCATGTTTGGCTGGCTGTGGGGCGCCTGCGCCGCCGGCATGGCTTTGGCGGCGAAGTTTTTTGTTCCGTCCTGGTTGGTGGTGGCGCTGGTGAACATGTGGGTGGGGGTCACACACGCGGGCTACACGGTACGGCAGGAGTTGCCCATTCTGTTGATCGTCTTTGCCCTGCCAGCGGTGGTCGCCGCCGTGGCGATGTGGCAACTCTCGAGGAACTGAGTGGATGGCGGT
>JBFHEQ010000403.1:0-3588 GCA_041584075.1 Hydrogenophaga sp. | reverse complement strand
TTTGCCACCCGGCTCGGCGCTCTCGAACGACACCTCGATACCTTCGGGCGTGGCTTTGGCCCCCACCGTCTTGGTCTTGAGCATGATGTTGTCGAAGCGCTTGGCGTTCATCTTTTGCCAGATCTTCACCAGATCGCGGTCAGCGCCCTGCATCAGACCGTCCATCATTTCCACCACGTCCAGGCGGGCGCCCAGCGTGCTGTAGACCGTGCCCATTTCCAGGCCGATGATGCCGCCACCCAGGATCAACATGCGCTTGGGCACTTCCTTGAGTTGCAGCGCGCCGGTGGAGTCCACCACGCGCGAATCGTCGGGCATGAAGGGCAGGCGCACGGCCTGCGAACCGGCGGCGATGATGGCTTTCTTGAAGGCCACAACCTGTTTCTTGCCCGTTTTGTCTTGGGCCGTGCCGGTGGTTTCTTCCACTTCGAGGTGGTTGGCGCCCACAAAAGAACCGTAGCCACGCAGGATGGTGACCTTGCGCATCTTGGCCATGGCGGCCAGGCCACCGGTCAGCTTGCCGACCACTTTTTCTTTGTGGGTGCGCAGCTTGTTGATGTCCACCTGGGGTGCACCAAAGTCAACGCCCAGCGCAGCCATGTGGCTCACCTCGTCCATCACCGCGGCCACGTGCAGCAGCGCTTTGGACGGGATGCAACCCACATTCAGACAAACGCCACCGATTTGCGCGTAGCGCTCCACGATCACGACTTTGAGGCCCAGATCGGCGGCGCGGAAGGCTGCGGAGTAGCCACCAGGGCCACCACCGATCACCAGCACGTCGCACTCCACATCGGCGTTGCCGCCAAACGTGGAAGCGGTCGGCGCAGCGACAGGCGCAGGGGCTGCCGGGGCTGGTGTTGCAGCGGGTGCTGCGGCTGGAGCCGGTACTGACGCAGGCGCAGCAGCGGCACTTTCACCCGCCGCAGCTTCCAGCGACAACACCACCGAGCCTTGTTTGACCTTGTCGCCCACCTTGACGTTGATCGCTTTGACCACACCGGCATGGCTGGAGGGAATCTCCATCGAGGCTTTGTCGCTCTCCACCGTGATCAGGCTTTGTTCAACCTTCACGGTGTCGCCCACGCTGACCAACAGCTCGATCACTGCAACTTCGTCGAAGTCGCCAATGTCAGGAACTTGAATATCCATGGTTGCCATCATTCAGTCCTTTCAGAGCAAGACGCGACGGAAGTCGCTGAGGATCTGACCGAGATAGGCATTGAAGCGGGCGGCAGCCGCGCCGTCGATCACGCGATGGTCCCAGGTCAGCGACAACGGCAGCATCAGGCGCGGCACAAAGGCCTTGCCGTCCCACACCGGTTCCATGTTGCTGCGGCAAACGCCGAGGATCGCCACTTCGGGCGCGTTGATGATGGGCGTGAAATAACGCCCACCGATGCCACCCAGGCTGGAGATCGTGAAGCAGGCGCCGCTCATGTCGGCCGGACCCAGCTTGCCGTCGCGGGCCTTCTTGGCGAGTTCGCCCATTTCCTGGCTGATCTGCATCACGCCTTTTTTGTCGGCATCCTTGATCACAGGCACCACCAGACCATTCGGCGTATCGGCCGCAAAACCGATGTGGAAGTACTGCTTGTAGATCAGCGCATCGCCGTCCAGCGAACTGTTGAATTCAGGGAATTTCTTCAGTGCGGAGACACAGGCCTTGATCAGGAAAGCGAGCATGGTGACCTTGGCCCCGCTCTTCTCGTTTTCCTTGTTGGTCGACACGCGGAAGGCTTCGAGATCGGTGATGTCGGCGTCGTCAAAGTTGGTGACGGCCGGAATCATGATCGCGTTGCGCAACAGGTTGGCGCCACTGATCTTCTTGATGCGGCCCATCTCCTTGCGCTCAATGGGGCCGAACTTCGTGAAGTCCACCTTGGGCCATGGGATCAGGCCCAGCTCGGAACCACCGCCGCCGGTTGGCGCTTTGGCGGCCTGGGCCGCCGTCTGAGCCGCACCACTCATGACGGACTTGGTGAACTCCTGGATATCCATTGCCGTGATGCGGCCCTTGAGGCCTGAGCCTTTGACTTCGGCCAAGGGCACTCCCAGCTCGCGGGCAAACTTGCGCACAGAAGGCGAAGCGTGGGGCAAGCCCGCAGCAGGGGTTGCAGAGGGGTTGTGGGCAGGTGCGGCAACGCTGGCAGCGGCGGGCGCAGCAGCAGCAGCAGCGGCCGCTGGGGCCGGCGCTGGCGCTGGCGCACTGGCAGGCGCCGAAGCAGCAGGCGCAGCGGCACCGGCAACGCCTTCGAGTACGGCCAGCAAGTCACCGATGTTGACCGTGTCACCCACCTTGACCTTGATTTCTTTCAACACGCCTGCGTGGCTCGATGGAATCTCCATCGAGGCCTTGTCAGACTCCACCGTGATCAGGCTTTGTTCCACCTTGATGGTGTCGCCGGGTTTGACAAACACCTCGATCACGGCCACGTCTTTGAAGTCGCCGATATCGGGAACCATCACATTCACAGGGCCACTCGCGGCGGGAGCCGCAGCGGCGGCTGCGGGAGCAGGCGCCGGGGCCGGAGTTGCTGCTGGCGCGGCAGCGGCGGGCGCTGGTGCAGGCGCAGCCGCCGCTTCGCCGGCCGCCTCCACCATCAACACCACCGAGCCTTCTTTCACCTTGTCGCCAATGGCCACACGCAGCTCTTTCACCACGCCTGCCGTGCTCGACGGGATTTCCATCGAGGCCTTGTCGGACTCCACTGTGATCAACGACTGCTCAGGCGCGACCGTGTCGCCCACTTTGACCAGCAACTCAATCACTGCCACCTCATCAAAGTCACCGATGTCCGGGACCTTCACTTCTACCAATGCCATGTCTGTCTCCAATCAGATGTTTCGTGCGCAATACGCGATTCGGTCAAACCCGGGAAGCCGCCGACCTGGCTCTGCCAGTCGGCCAGCTTCGCCCCTTGAGGGGTAGCGCCGAAGGCGCTGCGGGGGGAGCCAATCTCATGCATACAGCGGGTTGATCTTGTCGACCTTGATCCCGTATTTCTTGATCGCCTCGGCCACCTTGACCACCGGCACTGTGCCTTCTTCGCTCAGCGCTTTCAAAGCGGCGATCACGATGTAATGGCGGTTGATCTCGAAGTGCTCGCGCAGCTTGACACGGAAATCCGAACGACCAAAGCCGTCGGTGCCCAGAACCTTGTAGGTGCGGCCCTTGGGAATGAACGAGCGGATCTGCTCGGCGTAGGCCTTCATGTAGTCGGTCGACGCCACCACAGGACCGGTGTGCTTCTCGAGCTGCTGGCCCACGAAAGACACTCGCGGCGTTTCCATCGGGTGCAACAGGTTCCAGCGCTCGGCATCCTGACCATCGCGGGTCAGCTCGTTGAAGCTCGGGCAGCTCCACACGTTGGCGGCCACACCCCAGTCTTTCTCCAGCAGCTCCTGTGCCGCGATCGACTCGCGCAAGATCGTGCCCGAACCCAGCAACTGCACACGCGGCGTGAGCTTGGCGCCCTCTTTGCAGAGGTACATGCCTTTGATGATCTGCTCTTCGGTGCCGGCCTTGAGGCCAGGCATGGGGTAGTTTTCGTTGAGCAGCGTCAGGTAATAGAAGACGTTGTCCTG
>JBFHEQ010000402.1:0-3593 GCA_041584075.1 Hydrogenophaga sp. | reverse complement strand
TCCACACTGACCGCGCGCAACGCGCCCCCCCAGGCAGTGGGCAGCGTGCTCACCCTCACCAACAGCATCGGCTTCGCCATTTCCATCGCCAGCATCTTGCTGTTCCTGTCGCTGAGCGAGACCGTGCCGCTGGGCTCGCTGTTGCCCTGGCTGGCGATCGGCCCGGCGCTGGGGCTGTGGGCTTTGCGGCCCTTGCTGCGCGACGAGCGCCGCGCAGCCGCACCCGTCCGGGTTTGAGCCCAAGCTTGAACCACTTCAGCCCGGTGCCGGTTTCGGTTCGGCCCCAGGGGCTGGCTCGACGTTGACAGCGGGCGAAAGGCCCTCGGCGGGCTTCACTGTCGCCACCCCGCCCGGCTGACCCGGCGTCAGGGCATCGGCATCGACGTCGTCGCGCTTGGCGTGGGCCCCGCAACTGAAGCAGAACAAGGCAAAGGCGCTCTTGCGCGACTGGCAGCTGGTGCAATGGTCAAACAGGCACAGGCCGCAATGGGGGCAGAAATCGGTCTTGCCGTCTTTCAGATCCACCGCGCGCTCACAACCCGGACACACGTTTTTGCTCAGCCGCGTGAGGGCCAGGTCGTAGTTCATGTCTTTGCGCCGCTGGTTGTCGGGCATGGCCTCCACCAGCTTCTGGCGCTCCAGGTAGCGCTGCAAAGCCTGGATCGCGTAACGCCCGCCGATCACCGTCAGCACAATGCCCACGATGTAGCGCACATAGCCCCCGTAGCTGGGCAGATAAGGCACCAGCTCGACGAAAAAGGCAAACAGGGCAAAGAAGATGAAGCCCCACACAAATGGCCACGATGACCCCTTGCGGTGTTTCTTGAACAAGAAGCCGGCGATCGCCAGCAAAGGCAGGGTGAGCGCCAGCCGGTATCCAAACACCCGCAGCTCCTGGGCGCGTTGCGCCTCAACGTAAGCGCCGCGCGCCTGATTTTGCAGCTCGCGCAGCTCCGACTCCGCCCGCTGCTGCGCCTGGCTGGCATCGAGCGCCACTTGTTGCTGCTGTTGCACGGCAGACAGCGCAGCGCGCTCGGCCTGGCGCAGGCTGTCGAGTTCGCGGGTGCGTTCCAACAGCTCTTCGTCTTGCTCGGCACGCTGGGTGACCTTGCGGGTGGCCAGCCAGTTGCTGAAGGTTTCCCGTGTGGCGCGGTTGTCGGCGCTCGCCGTCTGCTGGCGCAACTGCGCCTGCTCCAGCGCCGCCTGCGCTTCTTCCGCCGTGCGCTCGGCCGCCTTGATGCTGGCTTTCAGCTCCGGCGTGCGCTGCGGGTCCATGAAGTCTTCCAGCGACCGCGTCTGCTCCACCTGCGGCAGATCGCCCACCAGGGTGCTGCCCAGCCCGGTCAGGAACCAGGCAAACAAAAACGCCACCAGCCACAGGCCCCGGCGAAACCACTTTTCCGACAAGCGCAAGGATTTGCTCATGTTCTACCCCTCTTCAGTTTGTTCGTTTCAAGCCGCATTGTGCGGCGTTCAAAGCCCGATGGTCTGCGGGCCGGCAGCCATGCCGCTGCGCGTGAGCCAGTCCAGCACCGAGTCCACCGTGACCGTTTCGATGCGGTCGGCAAACCGCTTGGCGTTGGGGTGGTCGTCAAAGGCGATGTTGGCCGAGCTGATCCGCCCGCCCAGGCGCGTGAGCGCACCGATGCGCAACACGCTGGGCTGGTAGCCCTTGAACTTCAACCAGGCCTGAGCCTGCTCGCGGCTGGCAATGCCCGGCTCCACCGCGCTGGCCAGGGTTTCCAGCGCCCACTGGTTGGACTGCTGGTAACGCGTGCTCCAGGGATAACTCACCAGGTTGTAGGGTCGGGTGTTGAGGCGCACGCTGCGCCGTGGGTCGGTCAACAGCGTCAGCAAGGGCGCTTGCAGCGAAGGCGCGGGCACCGCCCACACCGCCTCGGCGCGCCAGAGGTCGTCCAGAAAGAACTCGCCCAGCCCCTGGCGGTAGATCGCAGCGGTATCGGACCCACATTGGTTGAGCTTGTGCAGCACCCGCCAAGGGCCTTCCGGCGTTTTGTAGGCCCAGCCCAGGTGGGAGTAGCGCAGGCGGTACTTGCTCAAGTCTTGACCCGCGCGGCCCAACACCACCACGCGTGCGCCGCTGCGGGCAAACTCGGCGTCCAGGGCCTCGCTGGTGCGCTGCGCCAGCGCCATGCCCTGCGTGATGCCCTGCACATCGAGCGGTTTGGCGTCGCAACTTCGGCCGGCGTGGGCCGCCGGGGCGGCCACCAGCAACACCGCCGCAGCCAAGGCCGCAAGAGAGAATGAAGCGAGGGACGAGGCATGAGGTGAGGCAAGAGGATTCATGAAAGTCTCCGGTTCGTAGAGCGCCCAGGCGCAGGGTCAATGGGTGATTTTTTCGTTGTGCAGCAGCGCCCGCCCCAACTCGTTGGGGATGAAGGCCAGCACCTCGCCCGCCGCCGACAGCAACACGCCCGTGCCGATGGCGCTCACCACCACCACGGTGCCCACACCGGTCGACAAAGCCGAAGCCGCCTGGCCCGACACCCGCACACTGGCCTGCGCACCATCCGACGCGCGCTCCAGCAAATAGACCGTGCCGCTGGCCGTGACCTCCACCGCCTTGACCACCAGCGAGGCCCCAACCACCGAAAACGCCACCGGTACCGCGCTCACGGTGGCGCCCGCCACCGCCGCACTGCCCGTTACCGCCGAGGCCGTGCCCACCACCGAAGCCACCGGCAGCGCCGAGAGCACCAACGAGGCTTCGCTCTGTGCCCGCGCCGGGCTGCTCGCCAAAGACAGGGCCAAAGCACCAGCCAGGAACCAGGCCGCAGGTTTGAATGATTGGATCAACATGATGTGTTTCGCTTTCTTGAGAAAAAACATGTCGGAAGAATTCAACGGTGTTTGGGCGTGCATCAAGCCTCGGCTTCAGCGCGGGCCGCCTTCGCAGGAGCAGCAGCAGCTCCGTCAGACGAAGCACGCTCTTGCAAAGCCTGTTGACGCCCCACCAGCTCACCGCGCACCTGCGCTTCCGACAGGTCGGCTTCGTGGCGGTCGCGCAGCGTCTTGGCCAGCGTGAAGGCCGACGTCACCAGGTACAACCAGCTCACGCCCAGGTAAGCCCGGTAGGTCACATCCACGTTCATGCGCAACAAGCCCCATGCGGTCAGGCCCATGGCCACGGCAAAACCGCCCCACACCACCAGGCGCCACATCGGCGTTTCCGCCTCACCCGAGATCTGCGCTTTCTGGGTGTCGCGCACCGCCTTGGACAACACGAACACCGTGGACAGACAGAACACATAGCCCATCACCATGAAGGCCCGGTCCAGCGCCTCGCCCGGCAGGTAGGCCAGGCCGGTGGCACACAGGAAGACCGCGATGCCGAAGGAGATCCAAACCTGGAGCTGCCAGGCGCGGGTGTCGCGCATCACGATGAGAGGGGAACGGTGGTGAACGGTTGTCGTAGAAGCCATGTGAACCTCGAAGGGTTGTTGAACACGGCGCGATGATCAGCGGGCGATGTGCTCAGGGCAGCGCATTTTTGGCCTTGCGTCAATCAATGGGACTTCAGGTATCGAAATAGTGAACTTGAGCGCAGATGCCAAAGAAAGGCCTCTCTCGGC
>JBFHEQ010000401.1:0-3596 GCA_041584075.1 Hydrogenophaga sp. | reverse complement strand
GCAGAGAGATGGTCAGCCAGCCACGCCAGGATGTGCCGTGGGCTTGCAGTTGCAGCGTGCGGCGCAGGGTCAGGGCTGGGCCGGCGTCGACACGTTCGACACCAGGGATCTGCCGCAATTCGAAGAATCCGAGCAAGGCGGCTGCATCCAGCGGGGGGCGCCAGGCCAGTGAAACGGCTTTGGAGGTCGAAATGCCCGGCCGTGGCATGGTCCCGGGTTGTCGCCGCACCTGCCCCGGGTTGAGGCCATAGTGTTCAACAAAGGCTGCGTTGAAACGCCTCTGGCTGCCAAAGCCGCTGGCCAGCGCCACTTCGGCCATCGGAAGTTGCGTGTCGGCCAGCAGCTGTTTCGCTGCGAGCAGCTTGCGGGTAAGCAGGTATTGAAGCGGTGACAAACCCAGATGGGCTTCGAAAACCCGGCGCAGGTGCCGGTCGCTGACGCCCAGATGGGCCGCCAGGCGAGTCGCCGTTCGACCAGCGGCGTCCCGGGAGAACCACATCTGGGGGTTGTCCAGCCACCGGGTGGCCTGCTGGACCAGGATTTGGCCCGCATCTTCGGTGGACCAATGCCGGTCCAGTGGCGCCAGTTCGGGCCGGCAGCGCAGGCAAGGGCGAAAGCCCGACAGCTCGGCCTGTGCGGCGTGCCTGAAAAAAAGGCAGTTTTCACGCCGTGGCGTGCGTACCCGGCACACCGGACGGCAATAAATGCCTGTGGACGTGACCGCCGTGAAGAATTGGCCGTCAAAACGGGCGTCGTGCGAACACAGCGCCCTGTAGCAGGCGTCGGCGTCGATGGCTGGTTCCGAGCGGTTCATGTTGGCATATTAGACCTGCTTGGTGCTCGGATATGGTCGTTTTCGGACGTGTGCCAGATCGAAACTCCGGGCTCGCCACCTACAATGGCGGATTGACGTCAACCGTTCACAACAACATGAGACTCGCGGCTTCTATCTTCAAGGCATATGACATCCGGGGCATTGTTCCCGACACCCTGAACGAGGGAGTTGCGCAAGCATTGGGCCTGGCCTTCGGGCACCAGGCGCTGGCCCTGGGTGAGCGGGTTGTGGCGGTGGGTCGTGATGGCCGACTCAGTGGCCCCGGCCTGTCCGCCGCCTTGATCCGCGGTCTTGTGGCTGCGGGTGTTGAAGTCATCGACATCGGCTTGTCGACCACGCCAATGCTTTATTTTGCTGCGCACACGCTGTGCACCAGTGGCATCCAGGTCACCGGCAGCCACAACCCCAGGGATTACAACGGTTTCAAGATGGTGCTGGCGGGCCGGGCCATCTACGGAGAGGACATTCAGTCGCTGCGGCGGGCCATGGAAGATGAAACGGCGCCGGTTGCAGAGGGCGGCCGGGTGCGGGAAGTGGATGTGTTGCCCGCTTACAGCGCACACATCGTGGGCGATGTCCGCCTGAGCCGGCCCATGAAGATCGTGGTCGACTGCGGGAACGGGGTGGCAGGCGCTTCTGCACCGGCCATCTTCCGAGCACTGGGTTGTGAGGTGATCGAACTGTTCAGCGAAGTGGACGGCAACTTTCCCAATCACCATCCCGATCCCAGCAAGCCGGAAAACCTGGCCGATGTGATCCGCACACTGCGGGAGTCCGATGCGGAACTGGGTCTGGCGTTTGACGGCGACGGCGATCGCCTGGGCATTGTGACCAAGCAGGGCAACAACATCTACCCCGACCGGCAGATGATCTTGTTTGCCCAGGATGTGCTCGGCCGGGTCCCCGGGGGCAATATTGTTTTTGACGTCAAGTGCTCGCAGCGTCTGGCCCCGGCCATTGAGTCGGCCGGTGGTGTCGCTCACATCTTCAAAACGGGCCACTCCCTGATCAAGGCCCGCATGAAAGAACTCGACAGCCCCTTGGGTGGCGAGATGAGCGGGCACATCTTTTTCAAAGAGCGTTGGTTCGGCTTTGACGACGGGACCTACGCGGGCGCCCGAATGCTGGAGATTTTGAGCCGCAGTGAGGATGCAAGCGCGGTTCTGGATGCGCTGCCCACGAGCCACAGCACGCCAGAACTCAATGTGGCCTGTGCAGAGGGCGAACCGCACGAGCTGGTGAATGCCATTGTCGGATTGGCCCAATTCGATGCGCCGGCGACCGTGTCCACCATTGATGGCCTTCGCGTCGACTGGCCCGACGGCTTCGGGCTCATCCGGGCATCGAACACCACCCCTGTCCTGGTGCTGCGCTTCGAAGGCCAGACGATCGATGCCTTGCACCGCATCGAAAGCGCCATGCTCAGCCTGCTGAAAAGAGCCAAACCCGATGCGGTTGTGGGCGTGAGCGCCCACTGAGCCGGTCATTCGGGTGATGAATGCCTCCAAGCCATCGGGGACAGGGACTCTGTTTTCGCCAGCGTTGAATGCCGTGACCGTTATCGTGGTGACACACGAGAGCGCTCACTGCCTTGATGGTCTCGATGGTTTGCTGTCGCGCTGTGCGCACGTCATCATTTCTGACAACGGCAGTGAAGACGGAACCCCCGAGTTGGCGCGCGACCGCTGGCCCCACGCTGTGGTGTTGGCCCACGATCAAAACCTCGGCTTTGGAGCGGCCAACAACCGCGCAATAACGCGCGTTTCGTCGCCGCTGGCCTTTTTGCTCAATCCCGACTGTGAGATGACGGAAGCCGGGCTGTGCACCCTGCTGGATGTGGCGGAATCCGATCAGGGCATAGCCGTGCTGGCGCCCCAGCTGGTGAGTGTGCATGGCAAACCGGAGGTGAACTACCGGTGGCCACAAACCATGTGGCGCTCTATCGGCGATGCCGCCATCGGGCCGGTTTGTGTGGGCTTTGTTTGCGGTGCGGCCATGCTGTTGCGTCGATCGCAGTTTGATGATGTGGGCTACTTCGACGAACGTTTTTTCCTCTACTACGAGGACGACGATTTGTGCCTGCGGTTGTTCGACGCGAAAAGACCTATCGTGGTCTTGCCCAGCGTGCAAGCGGTTCACCATTCGCGGGGGTCTGTGCGCGGAGCCAGACCCTGGCGCAGTGAGTTCGGACGCGGATTTCACCATGCCCAGTCCAAATTGATTTTTGCCCAGAAACACCGTTCCGACGAAGAGGCCCGGCGATTGCGCCGGTGGTTGCTGTTCACGACGGCGTTGAGTATTCCGATCCGAGCCATCGTTTTTTCACCGAAACTGCTTGCCCGCATGGTAGGTCGGTGGCAAGGACTGTGGCACTGGAACGCACATGGGTGAGCCGATGTCTGCAACGGATTCCGCTGTATCGGTGCCCCCCGGGCCATCGCCTTCCTGCCATTACCGCTCTTGGCCTCGCCAAGCGGCCATGGGCTCGCTGGTTTTGCTGTTTTTCGCATTCCCGGTTTCGGTGGCATTGGCCAATGTGGCGATGGCACTGACGGTTCTGTTTTGGCTGATGAGCATGAAGCGGGTGGCCTGGGGGCCGTTTTTCCGGCAGGCCTGGAGCAACCCGGTGGTCAAGCCTGCCGTGCTGCTGGCCCTGCTGGTGGTGATCGCCATGGCTTGGTCGCCGGCGAGCGGAGCGGAGATCGTGGGGTATTTCAAGAAGTACGCCAAGTTTCTGATCCTGCCTGTGTTCATCAGCTTG
>JBFHEQ010000400.1:0-3600 GCA_041584075.1 Hydrogenophaga sp. | reverse complement strand
TGACCTCCCAGCCCTCCAGCACCATGCCCGCCTCGAAGCGTTCTTCGATGGCGTAGTTGAAAATCGCTTTCTTGTTGTCCGCGATTCGGGACTCCCCACCTTTGGCGGGTGAGGGTTTGGATGGCTTGGTGGACATGGGTGATCAAATGTGGCCGAAACAGGCCAATACAATGGCTGCGAAATGCGGTCAGAACGCCGCCCCAAGTGGGGTTGGCGACCGTGATGGCCAAGTGATTGTATGAAAACGATTCAGAAATCTGTTTTGCTGTGGCACAGCGCACATGAAATGTTTGCACTGGTGACCGACGTTCAGCACTATCCCGAGTTCCTGCCCTGGTGCGATCACAGTGAGGTGATGGAGCGCGAAGCTGGGGGCATGGTGGCCAAGGTGGGCATGTCGATCGGTGGGCTGCGCCAGAGTTTCACCACCCGCAACACCCACGTCGAAGACCGCCAGGTCTTGCTGCGGCTGGTCGATGGCCCCTTTTCTCAGCTGGAGGGTTGCTGGGATTTCACGCCGCTGGGCGATGGTACCCAGCGCGCCTGCAAGGTCGAGTTTCGTCTGACGTACGGGTTTTCCAGCGCCACGCTGGCCAAGCTCGTGGGTCCTGTTTTTGACAAGATCGCGGGCAGCCTGGTGGATGCATTTGTCAAACGTGCCGACGAGGTGTACGGCGTATGAAGATCACCATGATGTATGCCAGTGGGCCCCGCGAGGTTCATGAACAAGTGGTTGAGCTGGCTGGAGGCAGCTCCGTCGAGCAGGCCGTCGACGCGGCTGGCTGGTGGCAGGCGTTTCCGGAGCTCGTCACATCCGACGTGAGCTGGGGTATCTGGGGGCGCACGGTCGCTTTGGATGCCGGTTTGCGGGATGGCGACCGGGTCGAAGTCTGCCGTCCCTTGCGTGTCGATCCCAAGGTGGCCCGGCGGGAGCGGTTCTCTGGGCAAGGGGCTCGGGGAACCGGCTTGTTTTCAAAGCGTCGCCCCGGATCGAAGGCCGGGTACTAAGACCCCTAAATATCAGCCGTGGCGCAATGTTCGACGGCTCATTCAACAGGGGGGGACTGCGGGGAGCATTCTGACTCAACCACGCCCGCCAATCTTCCACGTTCGGCGGCGCGGGCTCTGTCATCCATGATTTCCCGCTCGCCCTTGTCGTTGACGGTTGCGATGCGCATGCCCGAATCCAAGGTGGCTTGTGCCTTTCTTGCCTGAGCGCAATGTTCTGCGCGAATTTTGGCAACGCGTTCTTGCTCGGCCTTTCGTTGTGCAAGTTCCGCGGCTTCCATTTTCTTTCGCTGAGCCTCGAGTTTCGGGTCTGTGTCGCCCAATTTTGGTGCGGGGGGTTTTGCTGCAGGGGTATCCGCCCGAGATGTTGCATCCAGGGTCTCGCTTGCCCGATGCGGCACTTGTGCACCCGGCTGCTTGAGGATGTTTTTGTCGGGGATGCCTGGCGGCGGCGCCGTGTCGCTGAACACCTTGCGCCCTGTGCTGTCGATCCATTGCCATTGGGCAAAGGCCGACACGCTGAGCACCGAGATGATCACGGTCAATGCCACCGAGCGGGCGCAAACGAATGAGCGAATAGGGTAGGCCATTTTTTGAGTTTAACGGTCTGTTCTGATCTTGCGAGGTCACGAGCCAAATCGTTATGCAATCCATGGCTTAACGGTGGCATTTTTCCGACGACTGGTGATCTGCCGCCGACGGAAGCTTCCAGAAGGGTGGTCGTTCGTCGGCGGCTACAATAGCGCTTTTGGAGCTATCCCCATGCGCCTACTCGGCAAAGCGCTCACCTTCGACGATGTGTTGTTGGTGCCCGCCTACTCTCAGGTCCTGCCCAAGGACACTTCGCTTGCGACCCAGTTTTCCCGCAACATCAAGCTGAATTTGCCACTGGTGTCCGCTGCAATGGACACGGTGACCGAGGCTCGGTTGGCCATTGCGATTGCCCAGGAAGGTGGCATTGGCATCATCCACAAGAACCTCACGGCCCAGGAGCAGGCGGCTCAGGTGGCCAAGGTCAAGCGTTACGAGTCGGGTGTCTTGCGCGATCCGGTGGTGATTTCGCCGCAGACCACGGTGCGCCAGGTCATGCAGCTGTCGGAAGAGCTGGGTGTTTCCGGTTTTCCGGTAGTGGATGCTGGCAAAGTGGTGGGTATCGTGACCGGACGCGATCTGCGCTTCGAGACGCGCTACGATCTGCCGGTCAGCGAAATCATGACGCGCCGTGAGCGCCTGGTGACCATGCCCGACGGCACGACGCCAGCCGAGGCCAAGACCCTGCTCAACAAGCACAAGCTGGAACGCTTGCTGCTGGTGAGCGACAGCTTCGAGCTCAAGGGCTTGATCACCGTCAAGGACATCACCAAGCAGCTCAACTTCCCCAATGCCGCGCGCGATGCTTCCGGCAAACTGCGCGTGGGCGCTGCGGTGGGAGTGGGCGAGGGCACGGAAGAGCGTGTTGAAGCCCTGGTCAAGGCCGGTGTGGACGCCATCGTGGTGGACACGGCCCATGGTCACAGCAAGGGTGTGATTGAGCGGGTGCGCTGGGTGAAAGAGAATTTCCCGCAAGTGGATGTGATTGGCGGCAACATCGCGACTGGTGGTGCTGCAAACGCCCTGGTTGAGGCAGGTGCAGACGGCGTGAAGGTCGGCATCGGCCCTGGCTCGATTTGTACGACGCGCATCGTGGCTGGTGTCGGCGTGCCCCAGATCATGGCCATTGACAATGTGGCTTCTGCCCTGCAGGGCACGGGCGTGCCCATGATCGCTGACGGTGGTATTCGCTACAGCGGTGACATCGCCAAGGCCATTGCGGCCGGTGCCAACACGGTGATGATGGGCGGCATGTTTGCAGGTACGGAAGAAGCGCCTGGTGAAATCGTGCTGTACCAGGGGCGGAGCTACAAGAGCTACCGGGGCATGGGTTCCATCGGCGCCATGCAGCAGGGCAGTGCTGACCGCTATTTCCAGGAGTCGAGCACGGGCAACCCCAATGCCGACAAGCTGGTCCCGGAAGGCATCGAGGGCCGTGTGCCCTACAAGGGTTCGCTGGTGGCGATCATCTTTCAGATGGCAGGTGGTTTGAGGGCATCCATGGGCTATTGCGGTTGTCCCACCATTGAGCACATGCGCCACAAGGCGGAATTTGTCGAGATCACCTCGGCGGGTATTCGCGAGAGCCATGTGCACGATGTGCAAATCACCAAAGAGGCGCCCAACTACCGGGCTGATTGACGCTCCCCCCGTGCCGCCTTTTCGGCGTCAGCCCCCAGGGGGCGGCGTTGGCGGCCCGGTGGAGCCGGTTCCGCGGCGCCCTGGGTTGGCTCCCCCTCATTTTTCGGGCCGTCCTGTGTGACGGCCTTTCCTTTTTCTGAAGTCCACCGTTCTGTCATGCAACACCAGAAAATTCTCATTCTTGATTTCGGTTCACAAGTGACCCAGTTGATCGCGCGGCGCGTGCGCGAGGCCCATGTGTATTGCGAGGTGCACCCTTGCGACGTGAGCAGTGAGTGGGTGCGTGAATTTGCGGCCGATGGACAACTCAAGGGCATCATCCTCTCAGGAAGCCACGCCAGCGTGTATGAGGTGGACGAC
>JBFHEQ010000399.1:0-3604 GCA_041584075.1 Hydrogenophaga sp. | reverse complement strand
GACGCCGGCCACCTGGGCGGCCATTGGCTGGACATGACGCTGCTGCTGCCGGCGGGCCTGTGGTTTGTGCTGCGCGCGCCGTCGAGCGTGTCGCAGCTGTCGACCCATCCCACGCTGCTGGCCTTGCTGCCGTTGCTGGGCGTGCTCAGCGCGGTGGCGCTGGCCTTGTACATGGCCGCCAGCCGCTGGTTGCCCCTGGGTTTGTTTGGCCTGTTGACCTATGTGGAGCCGGTGCTGCTGGTGGCCGTGGCCTTGCTGCTGGGCGAGCGCGTGTTGCCCGAACAGGTGTGGACCTACGGGCTGGTGTTTGCGGCCGTGGCGGTGTTGGTGATCGAGGGCGCGCGCCAGCTGTGGAAAGACGCAAGGGCTTCGCCCGCCGTGCCCGTGTCTTGACGGTTCGGCGTACCTTGCATCCCTACAATCAGTCCCCTATGAAACCGCCCGTTGCCCACGCTGAATTGATCGCCACCTACCAGCGGGCGGCGGCCGATGCGGCGCACAAACGCGGCTTGATCCAGACGGTCGCGAAGAAAGGCCCCAAGGCCATTCAAGCGGCGGTGGACACCGCTGCGAGGGCGGAGAAACGCCGGGATGCGTATGCGAAGAAGCTGGCTGCGCTGGGCGTGGCGGTTGAGGGCTGAGTCGGGCTTGGTGCCTGCTCGAGCGCGCGCTCTGTGAAGGTGGCGCAGCGATCTGCAGGGCATGGGGCTTGGCCAGGCGCCGAAATGGTTGAAAGCCTGGGGTTGGTTTGCGCCAGGCATCCTGCAGCGACGTTGCGCCAACGCGGCCCAAGGGCCTAGTGTCCTCATGCCGGGCGGGCCATGTCGATTTGGCTTCCTGCCGATCGTCGTTGGAATGTGAGTAGCCCTCTGGTGGGCGCCGCGACCGGTTAGGGCCTGTTGTCACCCCATTCGCACCTGGAAGAAGCGTGTTGACAGGCCCTGATAACCCAACAGGAGTGAAGACATGTCATACATCGATGGTTTTGTGATCGCGGTACCCACCGCCAACAAGCAGAAGTTCGTGGAGCACGCGCGCCAGCTTGACCCGATATTCATTGAGCTGGGTGCGATCCGTGTGATCGAGGGTTCGGGCGACGACGTCCCCGACGGCAAAGTGACCGACTTCCGCCGAGCGGTCCAGGCCACGACAGAAGAGACGGTGGCCTTTTCGTGGATCGAATGGCCGGACAAGGCCACGCGCGACGCCGGCATGAAAAAGATGATGGAAGACCCGCGCATGGACCCATCCACACCCGGCAACCCGCCCATGCCGTTCGACGGCAAACGCATGATTTTCGGTGGCTTTGAAGCGGTGGTCGAAGTGAAGGCTTGAGCGACTGGAGCGAAGTTGCACCAGGACGCGACGACGGGCCGCTGTTCCGGGGGCTGGACAACGTTGCGCACCACCCCGGGGTGGTCGCGGCAGCTCGGCTCCCGGAGGCTTGCGAGACTTGGCACTACCGGCCATGAGCGGTCATTGCGTCATGTGATCCGCGAACCTCAACGCCCAACCTTCGGTGCCTGCCACCAGCAGATGGGTCAACCCAAGTTGACTCAAAAACGCCTGATCGTGCGAAGCGACGAGCAGCGCGCCGCGATAGCCCTTCAACAGCGTTTCCAATGCTTCCAGCGATGGCAGATCCAGGTGATTGCTTGGCTCATCGAGCAGCAGCAACTCTGGCGGTTCATCGGCATAGAGCAAGCGGGCCAGCACCCCCTTTAAGCGCTCGCCGCCGCTGAGACATTCCGCATCAACCGCGACCTTCTGCGCGCCCAGACCAAGTTGGGCCAGTCGCATGCGCAGCTCGCCTTCGCCAAGCGTGTGGTTGACGTCCTGCAACTGCTCAAGCACGGATCGTCGCGTATCCAGGCTGTCCAGGGCCTGGTCAAGATAGGCCATGCGATCGGTGATGCTGCAGCGCCCCGCCAAGGGCTCCATCCGGTCAGCAAGCACCTTGAGCAAGGTGGACTTGCCACAGCCGTTGGGCCCCACGAGTCCGATACGTTGCTGCCCTGTCACCAGCAGGCTGATGTGCCGAGTTGCCTGCGGTACAAAGGGTAGAACAACATCCTCCAATGCCGCCATCTGACGCAGGGAAACCCCGGTGCTGGAGGGCGCGTGCAAATGGATGTGCGGCGCTCTGGCAACCTGCGCCGCGGCCTCGCGAACGCGTTGCGCGAGTTCAAGTTGTGCGGCGACCTGCCGCCGGCGCAGCTTGCCCATCGACTGATCGCTGCGCTCCTTCTGCCGATCCAGCAGGATCTTTGACTGATTGGCCTGCTGCCTGTTGCGGGTTCCACGCGCCTGTCGTTTCTCCTGGCGTTCGCGCTGCTCGCGCATGGCATGTTCCTCGCGCCGCCGATCGAACCGGGCGCGCTCCAGGTCGGCGAGCGCATTGTGCTGCTCCTGTGTCTTGGCCTGCGCATAGGCGGCGTAGTTGCCACCGTAGCTGCGCAAGCCCAGGGAAGACAACTCGACGATGCGCTCCATGCACGCCAGCAACTGCCGGTCATGGCTGATCACCAACAGCCCGCCCTGCCATTGGTGTAACCAATCGATCAAAACCAGGCGGCTCGGCTGGTCGAGGTGGTTGCTGGGCTCGTCCAGAATCAGGAGGTCCGCACCGGACAACTGCGCACCGATCAAAGCCACACGCATCGACTCGCCGCCGCTGAGTGAAACCGACGGCCTGTCGGCATCCAGGTGCTTCAAACCCTGCTGTTCAAGTGCTTGACCCAACTGCTGAACCATGTCCCAACGGTCACCGACCGCATCGAAATCGGTCTGCGCAGAACTGCCGGCCTCGATACGTTTCAGCGCATCCAGCACGCCGCGCACGCCAGCAAGATCAGCCACCGTGTCTTCTGCAGACGGACTGACATGCTGAGCGAGGTAATGCACCGCGCCAGAACGCACGCAACGCCCGCGGGTCGGTTGAAGCTGGCCAGCCAGCATACGAGCGAGGACGGTCTTGCCGCTGCCGTTCCTCCCGACCAGGCCCGTGAGGCGCTGGTCAAAATTCTCGTTCAGATCAGAAAAAAGGGTCTCACCATTGGGGAGGACGAAAGACACGCCTTCTAGCGTGAGAAAAGAGGTCGCCATACATATTCCAAGGATGCAAAGAGCTCCCCCGCTTTGTGGGGGCAGTGGAGATTTGCCGTTGTTCCAACGGCTGCATCAATGGCGCATGTGAGCTGACTCCTGGGTGAAAGAAATCTGATTGTATTGAACGTCCGCTGTGGAGCACCACCGCAAACCGATTTGGGTCGCCTCCTGTCGGTCAAGGGCCTGTTAACACCTGCCCTCCGCTGAGCGAGATGGTGTGACACCGATCGCAGACGAAATAACCTGGGTGCATCTCGAGATGCCCGGCTTTCACAGGCCTTGCGCCACGAGGGTGTCTTCTCCGCAGCCGGCGGCGCCTGTGCCGATGATTCTGGGCGTGCTGGCGGGTTCCGGTCTCTGGTGGCTGGGCCCGACCACCGCCGTCAACCATGGGCGTCACCGTTTCAACTCGGATTGGCGCCAGGCGATCAACAAGCTGTCGGGTGTGCTGTTGGCGGGTTTTGCGCTGTGGCAGTGGGCGGGCGTGTGGACGGCG
>JBFHEQ010000398.1:0-3630 GCA_041584075.1 Hydrogenophaga sp. | reverse complement strand
GGCCAGTCGAGCAGGGTGTTGAGCACCTTGAGTCCGTCGGTGCCGGGCATGGCAAAGTCGATCACGCAGGTTTTGGCAAGACGGTAGCGGGCTGTGTTGCTGGCCCAGTAGCGCAGGACTTGTGGCATCAGGGGCTGACCCTGACGCCAGCGCTCGATCATCTGCAGGTGCTGTCCGGCATCCGCCTCCCAGCGGGCTGGCTCGTCGTGCATGCGGTCGATGAAGGCCGAGGGGCGGGAGTACAACTCGACCTGAAGGTGGGTCGGCACCACCATGCCCAGCATTTCAAGGTAATCGTGGTCATCGTCCAGGAACAGCGTGCAGCCTGAGCGGTGGTAGAGCGGGAGGGTGAGGGCCATGAAAAGAAACGATCGCGAAAGGGGTTATGCACCGATTTCGGTGGGCTGATGCAGTGGAAGGTCGACGACAAACACCGCGCCTTCGTTGGGTTCCGAGTGCACACTGATGTGCCCATGAACTGTATCGACCACATTTTTGCAAAACGTTAATCCCAGGCCGCTGCCCACGCCTGTTTGCGTCGAGAAAAAGGGTTCAAATATCCGTTGCTGCTGGTCGTAAGAAATGCCTAGTCCTTTGTCCGCCACCACCAGGCGGCCCTTGCCATGGTACAGGCCCACCGTCACGCGCAAGTCGCCCGGCTCGGAGGCGCGACTGGATGCGGCCAGGGAATGCAGGGCATTTTTGATCAGGTTGATGAGCATCTGGGCGAACAGGGCGCGCGATCCCAGGAAGCAAAAATCGTGCAGCACCTGCACCTCGACACAGTCGCGCTCACGGGAAGACCGGTAAGGAAACTCGGCCACCACTTCCTGCACCAGTTCTGCCGCCTGAATCATGGTTTTGTCGCGGGGCAGTCTCAGGAGCTGGGCGTTGGAGATCTGGGTGTCGATCTGGCGGTTCATGCTGCGCACCAGGTTTTGCAGCCGGTTGGCCAGCTCCTCGACTTTTTTGCTTTTCTGCTCCGGCATGTCGTGTTGGGCCTGGTTGCGCAAGACGTCGCCCAGCAAGTCCACTGTGGCCAGGGGTGTGCGCAACTCGTGTGCCATGACACCCATGGTGCTCAGCATGTTGAGCAGGCGTACCCGTCGGAGATTGGCGCTCGAGAACCCCAGCAACATGCCAGTGCTCCATGCAAAAAACATCACGATGAAATGTTCCCCCGGCAAGGCAGGCGGCGTCAAGGCCACTGTCTGGATCAGCAACCAGCTGATCAGGGCCCCGGTGAAAGTGCCCAGACTGGCCAGGCGCCAGTCGGTGAGGTGGAAATACACCAGGATCATGGCACTCACGCTGCCCAGCCAGATGGGGTTGGCGCCGTTCATCCAGTACATCCAGAAGAAAAACACCGGCATGCTCAACCAGCAGGTCAGTGAAAAGACCCAGAGGCTCCGGGGTGACTGGCAGTCGCGGGTGATGGCGGGCATCAGCAGCACCAGACCGGAGGCTGCGCCCAGCCCGCGCAGAATGGCACTTTCGTAGGGCTGGGGCATCAAGAAACCCCAAACCAAGAAAAAAATCAGATTTCCAGCGAAAATTGCGGCGCCAGCCCAACGCAGTCGCGCGGCAGATGGGTGCAGAATCGGGTCTAACGGGGCCAGGACCACTTCGTCCAGCACCCAGCGCTTCACTCTGGCCTTGGTGCTGTGTATCCACAATCGGTCCAACGACAATATGTACTCCTTGCAAGAAGGTATTTCTCGACCCGCTGGGGTCGATAACGCCTACCCCTCTATTGTCGGCGTATGGCGGCCGCACTTTTCATGACCTTACCTGTCAACTTTGACAGTGTAGGGGTGGATGCCATCCTTGCGGACTGGTTGTGCGCCCTGGCCGAGCACGGTGTGGATGCGGTCACGGTGCTGGGCCCCAAGCCGACCGGCGGTCGAGACGATCGCGAGGTGCTTGCGGTCCACCCTCCCCGTTTGCTCGGCCCGGCCCAGGCGCTGGCAGAGAGCCGCGAGTTTGGTGCCAGTTGGCGGGACAGCGATGCGCCCCTGGTGGCCTGGCAGGACATTTCCAAGTCGGCCTACATGGAGCATGCGGGTCGCTGGCGGCGGCTCTGGCTGGCCCACGGCCACCAGACCCTGGTGCGGGTGGCTTTTCCCTTGCCGGCCGGTCGCTCCTTTGAATGTTTCATGTTCAGTTCGCGGGCTTTCGGCGACCGCGCCGAAGCGGCGGCCCTGGCATGGTCAGCCTTCAACATCTGGCCCATGCTGCGCCGGGCCATCGCCGAAAAACGCCTCAGCCTGAGTCCGCGGGAGCTGGAGAGTCTCAACCTCGCGTTTGAGGGCCTGACGGCGCGTGAGACGGCTGCGCGCATGGATTGCTCCGAACGCACGGTCAACTACCACCTCGCCAACGCCATGGCCAAACTGCAGACCGACAACAAACTCGCCGCTGTGCAGCGTGCCTGCTGGATTGGTCTGATCTGATCCTGCTCAACAAGGTGCTGTCGCTGTCGGGGCTGCCCGCCAGGAACCCTGCGCGAGCCTTCGTCATAATGCGCACATGACATTCTTGGCGCTGGACGTTGGAAACACCCGTTTGAAGTGGGCGTTGTATGAGGAGTCTCGGGTCGGTGCCCGGCTGCTGGCCCATGGGGCGCAGTTCCTGGAAAACATCGAAACCCTGGCCGAAGGCGACTGGAGCACGTTGCCGGAGCCGACACTGGTGCTGGGCTGTGTGGTCGCTGGCGATGCAGTGAAGCGCCGCGTGCAGGAGCAACTGGAGCTGTGGGATGTCGATCCGCACTGGGTGATCTCCAGCGCCGAGGAGGCGGGCCTGACCAATGGCTATGACCACCCGGCACGGCTGGGATCCGACCGCTGGGTCGCCATGATCGGCGCTCGGCAGCGGGTGCTGGCTTCGGGGCCGGCTCGGCCTTGCATCGTGGTGATGGTGGGCACGGCGGTCACGGTGGAGGCCATTGATACCCAAGGGCAATTCTTGGGGGGCATCATCCTGCCGGGCCACGGCATCATGTTGCGGGCGCTGGAATCGGGCACGGCAGGTTTGCATGTGCCCACGGGTGAAGTGCGCGACTTTCCCACCAACACCAGCGACGCCCTCACCAGCGGTGGCACCTTTGCCATCGCCGGCGCCGTGCAGCGCATGGTGGACAACCTGCAACGCCATTGTGGTCTGGCGCCAGCGGTCTACATGACAGGCGGCGCAGGCTGGAAAATGGCCCCCAGCATGTCCACCCACTGCGAGCTGGTCGACAGCCTGATCTTTGACGGCCTGTTGGAAGTCGCAAGTACGAGGTTTTGACCCCCGGTCATTGGGCTCCCCCCGCGCCGCCTTCGCCGTCACCCCCCAGGGGGCGGCACTGGCCGACTGGCAGAGCCAGATCGGCGGTGCCCTGGGATCTCGCGGCCTGCGGACCGCTCGAAGCGTGCTTCGCACGCAAGTCGCCAGCCCACTTTTTGCTCACCACGAATGCCTTCAGTCGATCGGTCCGCAGGCCGATTGACCCGAGGGCACCGCGGAACCGGCTTTGCCGGGCCGCCAGTGCCGCCCCCTGGGGGGTGACGGCGCAGCCGGCGCGGGGGGGGATCAATCTCCCCAGGGCAGCATCAACGTGACCATGAGCAGGCGCTGGAATTCGGG
>JBFHEQ010000397.1:0-3638 GCA_041584075.1 Hydrogenophaga sp. | reverse complement strand
GAGGGGGCTGACCTGGCTTGGGGCGGCCCTGCGCTGCGGTCGTTCACGCCCCCACGCTCCGCCGCTGCGCGGGTCGCTGGCCTTGCAGGCCGCGGCGTTGTCTGAACCAACGCCCCTTCGGGCTGTCCGAGCCTGCGCAGGCAGGCCCCGAGCCGCAGCCCTCAGCCCCAAGGGGGCTGACCTGGCTTGGGGCGGCCCGGCAAAGCCGGTTCCGCGGCATCCTCGGTAAGACCCTCGCTCCGGACATTCGCTGGATATTGAAGACGGGACGATCAAGCGGTAAACATCGCCTCAATGATGGCGCTGCTGTACTTGCTGGCGACTTCCTTGAGGAAGCTGGGGAAATCGACGTGGGCTTCGTCGTCAGCGCGGTCTGAAATGGTTCGGACCACGGCCAGGGGCACGTTGAAGTCTTTGCACACTTGCGCGAAGGCGGCGCCTTCCATTTCCACGGCCAGGGCTTGGGGCAGCGCACGCGCCAATGCCTCACTCTCGGTTGTGGTGCAGACAAACCGGTCGCCGCTGATGACCAGGCCCTGGTGCAGCTGAGGCTGGTGCAAGCCAAACTTGGTGATGCTCGCGGCATCGACGTGGTCGGACAGAGTGCCAAGAACCGTTGCACAAGCTGTGGCGAGCTGCTTCGAGGTCGCCATGTCGGTGGGGAACTCGCTCATGCCGTGACCCGGAATCACATAGCGCGGAAAGATGGGTGAGACGTCGTAGTCGTGTTGCAGCAGCGCCTGCGCCACGACCACATCACCCACGTTCACCCCGGGGCCCAGACCACCGGCCACACCCGTGAACACAATGCGGCTCACGCCGAAGTGCTGTATCAGCAAGGTGGCGGTGGTGGCGGCGGCCACCTTGCCGATGCCGCTCAGAACGGCCACCACGTCTTGCCCGTGCAGGTGGCCCACCCAGAAGTCCCGGCCACCGATGGTCTCCTTGTGTTCGTCCGGCATCAGCGCGAGCACGCTGGCCAGTTCTTCGTGCATGGCGGCGACGAGGGCGGTACGGGTCATTCAAGGGCTCCAGCAACAGAAAAAATGCAGGCTGCATTGTCACCCGACCTCGCCGGCCTCAGCGCCGGGCCAGATGGATGCCCGCCAGCATGCAGCGCACCGAGCCACCGGCCAGCTCGATCGTGGGCACCGACAGCGGCAAGAGGCTGGCCGACCGCTGGATCCGTGTTTTCTGGTCTTCGTTCAAACTGGCGTGTGCCTGCGCCGACAGCGCCAGCACACGACCTTCGCGGCCCACCAGCTCCAGCGCATTGCCGGCGAAGTGTTCGATCTGCGCCCGCGTCAACGCGATCACGGTACGCCCCGTTTCTTCCAGGCGTGTCTGCACCGCCTGTCGTCTCACCGGGTCCGTGATGAGGTCCAGCCCCACCAACGCGAACTCGGTGGCCACGCACATCAGCACGTTGGTGTGGTACACCGCGCGCCCCTGCGCATCGGCGGTGTCGAATGCCATGGGTTCGAAGTTGAAGTGGGTGCAGAAACGCTCCAGCGCCACCGCATGGGCGCGGTTGGACGCAGCGGTGTAGGCCACCCGGGCCACGTGGTCGAGCACCATGGCCCCGGTGCCCTCCAGGAACACGCCGTCGGCCTCCAGCCCCGAATAGTCGATCACGTCCTGCACGCGGTATTCGGCCTTCAGCATTTCAATCACGTCGGCCCGGCGCTCTCGGCGGCGGTTGGGCGAGTACATGGGGTAGATCGCCACATGGCCGCCGGCATGGGTGGAAAACCAGTTGTTGGGGAACACAGCGTCGGGCGTGTCGCCCGAACCATCGTCTTCAAACAGGTGCACCCGCACCCCATGCGATTCCAGGGCCTCCACCGCCTGGCTCACCTCCTGGTAGGCGGCAGCGGCCAGTGCGTCCGCATCCAGGCCCGCCGCCTGACCCTGAAACGCATTGTCGGCAGCGGTCTGGGGGTTGGGGTGAAACCGGTGGGGCCTCACCATGACCACGGCAGATGGGGCCTGGACGGAAAACCGGGTTGAAAACGACGAAACCGACGAAACCGAGGAAAAAGAAAAAGAAGAGGACGTCATGGCGTGGGTGGATCCAATGGCCCACACACCGTGCGCAGGCCCGAAACGCAGTGTCGGGCGCGGCGCTGCCAATGCCCAGCCAGCAAACCGGTCGATATGATCATCACATTGAACACAATGATCAGAAACAAGGGCCATATGATCACCATCGACGACACCGACCGTGAACTGATCGCCTTGTTACGGGACGATGCCCGCCTGCCCGTCGCCACCCTGGCCAGCCGACTCAAGGTCGCCCGGGGCACAGTGCAAAACCGGCTGGCGCGGCTGCAACGCGAGGGGGTGATCGTGGGCTATACCGTGCGGCTGCGTCCCCAGACCGAAGCCCACCGGATCGGTGCCCTCATGACCATTGCCGTGGACGGCAACCGCGCACCAGAAGTGCTCAGGGCATTGCGCGGCCACCCCAACGTCTCACGCCTGCACTCCACCAATGGTCGCTGGGACATCGTGGCCGAATTGCAGGCCGACACCCTGGAGGCCTTTGACCGGGTGCTGGGCCAGATCCGCCTGATCGACGGCATCGCCGGCACGGAAACCAGCATCCTGCTCTCCACCTACAAGGCATAACCCCGCAGACAACCGCAACCAAAAAAATGCCCGGACAACGCCATGGGGCACTGTCCGGGCATGGGGTCTAGGACCGCAGAGGCTTGCCGTTGCTTACTTGTCGCGCAATTCGCGCCGCAGGATTTTGCCCACCGGGGTCTTGGGCAAGTCTTCCCGGAACTCGATCACCTTGGGTTGCTTGTAGCCGGTGAGGTTGGCCTTGCAGAAAGCACGCACCGCCGCTTCGGTCAAGGAAGCATCTTTCTTCACGATCACCAGCTTGACCGCCTCGCCCGACTTGTCGTCGGGCACACCCACCACCGCACACTCGAGCACACCCGGCAGATCGGCGACCACTTCTTCGATTTCGTTGGGATAGACGTTGAAGCCGCTGACCAGCACCATGTCTTTCTTGCGGTCCACAATCTTGAAATAGCCGCGCTCGTCCATGACGCCCACGTCACCGGTCTTGAAGTACCCATCGGCGGTCATGACCTTGGCCGTTTCATCGGGGCGCTGCCAGTAACCGGCCATCACTTGCGGCCCTTTGACCGCGATCTCGCCGGCCTGCCCCAGGGCGACTTCGTTGCCGTCGTCGTCCACACACTTCATCCAGGTGTTGGGCAAAGGCAGGCCGATGGTGCCGGTGAACTCGGTGTTGGTCACCGGGTTGCAGCTGACCGAAGGGCTGGTCTCTGACAGGCCATAGCCTTCGCAGATGGGGCAGCCGGTCTTCTCCAGCCAGAGCTTGGCCACGGCGCCCTGCACCGCCATGCCCCCGCCCACCGAGACCTTGAGATGGCTCCAGTCCACCGACTCAAAATCGGGGTGGTTGGCCAGGCCGTTGAACAGCGTGTAGACCGCCGGGAAGCTGTGAAAACGCTGTTTCGACAGTTCCTAGAGCACAGCCGGCAGATCGCGCGGGTTGGGAATGAGGATGACTTTGCCACCAGTGCGCATGCCCAGCATCATGTTCACCGTGAACGCAAAGATGTGGTACAGCGGCAAGGCGCAAATGCTGGTCGACT
>JBFHEQ010000396.1:0-3644 GCA_041584075.1 Hydrogenophaga sp. | reverse complement strand
GTCAAGCCATCGGGCGTACCCGAAATGGGGCCGCTGTACGACCTGCTGCCCAATTTTGGTGAAGTACTCGACGACGTGAAACGCCACGTCGCCTTGAGCCAGGACAGCCGTGACAGCCTGGAAGTCACCCCCATTCTTCTGCTGGGCCCCCCAGGGGTCGGGAAGACCCATTTCGCACGCCAGATCGCCGCGCTGCTGGGCACCAGCATGAGCCTGGTGCCCATGAGTTCCATGACAGCAGGCTGGCTGCTGTCTGGCTCATCGTCCCAATGGAAAGGGTCAAAGCCTGGCAAGGTATTCGAGGCTCTGGTTGACGGACAGTACGCGAACCCGGTGATCGTCGTCGATGAAATAGACAAGGCCTCCGCCGACGCCCAGTACGATCCGCTGGGCTCGCTCTACAGCCTGCTAGAGCACGACACCGCGCAAAACTTCGTGGACGAGTTTGCCGATGTGCCGATCGACGCCAGCCAGGTCATCTGGATCACCACGGCGAACCGGGAAAGTGCCATTCCCGACCCCATCCTCAACCGCATGAACGTGTATGAAATCGCCCCGCCCTCACCTGAGGCGGCGCGAAAAATTGCGGCCCACCTGTACCGAGGCATCCGCAGCGAGCACGACTGGGGCCAACGGTTTGACCCCGAGCCCAGTGATGCTGTGCTGGACATACTTGCAGCACAGGCACCCCGGGAAATGCGCCGTGCTCTGGTCACGGGATTTGGCAACGCCCGTTTGGCCAGCCGCTACGAAATCGACTCCGGGGATTTACCCAAAGCAGCCAACAACAAATCACGTATCGGGTTTCTTCAGTAACCTACCGGCAAACCCGGCATTGCCAACTCTGCGTCCATTGCGTCCACCGTGGACTCCCCTGCGCCGTGCGGGACAGGTGCATGCGCACTTCAGCCGCTCGGCGCCGGATCAAGCGTCGGGATGCACCCAGTTCTTGGCTGCTGCGTACACGGCATTCGGGTAAGCTGAACGCCCCCTGCTGCCGTTGTAGCGGCCCAAAGCCATGAACGTGTCGCCGCGCTCACGCTCGAGGTAGTGGCGCAAGATCACGCAACCAAATCGCAAATTGGTTTGCATATTGAAAAGCTTGCCTGCGTCGCCATCACCAATCAACCGAGACCAGAACGGCATGATCTGCATATAACCACGCGCACCCACCCGGGATATGGCGAACTTCCGGAAGGCGCTCTCCACCTGAATCAGACCCATCACCATCGTGGTGTCCAGCCCTGCACGCCGGGTTTCGTACCAGACAGTCTGCAAGAACTCGATGCGGGTCTGAAAGTCCGGCTTGCGCCGCTGCATCCGCTCGCTCATGGCGCCGAGCCAGCGCAGATGCTCAAGGCGTTTGTCGGTGCTGGTGAAATCAGGAACCGGCGGCGCTTTGTTGGCGATGGCAGAGCTCAAGGTCGAACGGACCGAATCGGCCAGGGGCTCTTCCACCTGGCCTGCGAATGCCTGCCCTGGCAGAACCAGGCTGCCCAAGCCACCCACCCCTGCTGCTGCAGCCCCTACCCAAGCCAGGCAGTCTCGCCGCGTCTGTCCCATCGGCAACATCATCGTCACGCAGTCAAGCGTTTTTTCAGTATCCCGACCAACTCGGCAATGGCCACCTTGGTGGCGGTCGCGTCGCGTCGATGCTGGTATTCCACCACGCCTTCTTTCAGGCTCTTGTCGCCGATCGTCACCCGGTGGGGCACACCGATCAACTCCCAATCTGCAAACATCGCACCGGGACGCTCCCCGCGATCATCCAGGATCACATCCACGCCTTCGGCCAGCAACTCCGTGTAGAGCGCGTCAGCCGCCGACTTCACCTCGGCGCTGCGGTCCATGCCAATGGGGCAAATCACCACGGTGAACGGCGCCAATGCATCGGGCCAGATCATGCCCCGCTCATCGTGGTTTTGCTCCACCGCTGCTGCTGGCAAACGTGTAATGCCGATGCCATAACAACCCATCTCAAAAGCCGCAGGCTTGCCGTCCTCAGCCAGGAAGGTCGCGTTCATGGCCTTGCTGTATTTCGTTCCAAGGTAAAACACGTGGCCCACCTCAATGCCTCGCTCAATGGCGAGCATGCCTTTACCGTCTGGCGAAGCATCGCCTTCGACCACATTGCGGATATCGGCCACCAGATCGGGCTCCGGCAAGTCACGCCCCCAATTGACGCCGGTGTAGTGGAAGTCGATTTCATTGGCGCCACAAATCCAGTCGGCCATCACCGCCGCATCCCGGTCAACCACCACCTTCACCGGCTGCAGCAGACCGATCGGCCCCAGATACCCGGGTTTGCTCCCGAAATGGGCCTCGATCTCAGGCACTGTCGCAAAGCGGAAACCCACGTTCAAGCCAGGCAATTTGTTGACTTTGACTTCGTTCATGTCATGGTCGCCACGCAGAAGCAACAGCCAGACCTGGCTCTTCACGATTTCGCCCGCATCATTGAGCTCATCGGTTGCCAGCACCAGTGACTTCACCGTGGTGGCCAGTGGAACACCCAGCAACTCGGCCACGTCGGCGCAAGTGCTCTTGCCAGGCGTCGGTGTCTTGACCATCTCGTTGGAAGCCGATGGACGTGGTTCCGCAGGCGCCGCGGCCTCGGCCTTCTCCATATTGGCTGCGTATTCGCTGGCAGGGCAATACACGATGGCGTCTTCGCCCGTCGCAGCAATCACCTGAAACTCTTCGCTCAAATCCCCGCCAATCGCTCCACTGTCTGCCGCAACAGCCCGGTAACGCAGGCCAAACCGGTCAAAAATACGGCGATAGGCGGCTGCCATGCCCTGGTAGCTCACCTTGGCCGCTGCCTCGTCGCGGTCGAAGCTGTAGGCGTCCTTCATGATGAATTCACGGCCCCGCATCAAGCCAAAACGCGGCCGGCGTTCATCCCGGAATTTGGTCTGGATCTGATAGAAATTTTTGGGCAATTGCTTGTAGCTGCGCAGTTCCTGACGCGCGATGTCGGTCACGACCTCTTCACTGGTCGGCTGCACGATGAAATCGCGACCATGGCGGTCCTTGATGCGCAACAACTCAGGACCCATCTTGTCAAAGCGGCCCGTTTCTTGCCAGTACTCCGCGGGTTGCACCACGGGCATGGTCATTTCCACGGCACCCGCGCGGTTCATCTCTTCTCGCACGATAGCCTCGACCTTCTGGATGACCCGCAGGCCCATGGGCATGTAGGTATAGATACCGGCACCCAGTTTCTTGATCATGCCGGCCCGGGTCATCAGACGGTGGCTGACCACCTCGGCGTCGGCGGGGGCTTCTTTGAGAGTAGAGATAAAGAACTGTGAAGCTTTCATGAGGCATGGATGGCCGCTGCAGCGGCGAACAGAAGGCGAAAGAAGTACGAAATGGATGCCATCGGCATTCCGCGGGCCGCACGGGCACGGGAGACATCGGGATTTACCCCTGCTTTGTTTGCCAACAGGTGGGCAATCACTTCGCAACAAGCGAAGCCCGATGCATAATCCAAACAATATATAAATTTGGGATTGATTATGCTTGACAGAGAAGGCTTCAGGCCCAATGTCGGCATCATTCTGCTCAACCAGAGAAACCAGGTGTTCTGGGGCAAACGCATCCGCTCCCACTCTTGGCAGTTTCCACAGGGTGGCATCGAT
>JBFHEQ010000395.1:0-3649 GCA_041584075.1 Hydrogenophaga sp. | reverse complement strand
GATGCGCTCCCACATCCAGGCCCTGGCCTGTTGCTGACGCCGCCCGGTCGCCTTGCCGTTGGCGGCCTGCAGGTCGCGGTACCGGGCAACCGATGCCCAGAAAGTGTCCACGCCCTCGCCCTTCAAGGCGCTGAGCTGGAGCACCTGGGGGTGCCAGACCTTGTCATCGTGGTGCACATGATCGGGGTTGCCGTGCAAGCCCAACAGCCGCAACGAAGAAGTGATCTGCGCACGGGCGCGCGTGGCCGCATCGGGATCGATATCGGCCTTGTTGATGACGACCAGGTCGGCCAGCTCCATCACGCCTTTTTTGATCGCCTGCAGGTCGTCGCCCGCATTGGGCAGCTGCATCAGCACAAACATGTCGGTCATGTTGGCCACAGCTGTTTCCGACTGGCCCACACCCACGGTCTCGACGATCACGACGTCGTAGCCAGCGGCCTCGCAGACCAGCATGGCTTCACGGGTTTTCTCGGCCACGCCGCCCAGCGTACCGCTGCTCGGGCTGGGGCGGATGTAAGCCTGCTCATGCACGCTCAGGTGCTCCATGCGCGTCTTGTCGCCCAGGATGGAACCGCCCGATACGGTGGAAGAAGGATCAACCGTCAGCACCGCCACGCGATGGCCTTGGCTGATCAGGTAGAGGCCCAGCGCTTCGATGAAGGTGCTCTTGCCCACGCCGGGCACCCCGCTGATGCCCAGGCGAAAACTGTTGCCTGTGTGGGGCAACAAAGCCGTCAGCAGCTCGTCGCCTTGAGCGCGGTGATCCGCGCGGGTGGATTCCAGCAGCGTGATGGCCTTGGCCATGGCACGGCGCTGCACCATCGGCGCGCCAGCCGTGATGCCATCGAGCAACGCGGGGCGCGACACGGCCTCGATCGTTTCTGTCGTGGTGGTCATAAACCAGGAATGTTCGGGTCGGGTCAGTCCATTGGTGCGCAGCTCACGCAATGGCTTTTTTTATCTGCTCAAGCACATCCTTGGCACTGGCTGGAATTGGCGTGCCCGGGCCATAAATACCCTTCACACCCGCCTCGTACAGCATCTCGTAGTCCTGACGCGGAATGACGCCACCCACGAAAACGATGATGTCGTCGGCGCCCTGCTTCCTCAGTTCGGCAATGATGGCCGGCACCAGCGTTTTGTGGCCTGCCGCCAACGTGGAAACACCCACGGCGTGCACGTCGTTTTCAATCGCCTGGCGTGCGCACTCTTCGGGTGTCTGGAACAGCGGCCCCATGTCCACGTCGAATCCCAGGTCGGCAAAGGCCGTGGCCACCACCTTGGCGCCCCGGTCGTGACCGTCCTGACCCAGTTTGCTGACCATCACGCGCGGGCGGCGCCCCTGCGCCTCGGCAAAGTCATTGATTTCTTTCTTCAATTGTTCCCAGCCTTCGGCCGAGTCGTAGGCAGCAGCGTACACACCGGTCACCTTTTGAGTATCGGCGCGGTGGCGCCCAAAAACCTTTTCCAGCGCGTCGGACACTTCACCACCCGTGGCGCGCAGGCGCATGGCTTTGATGGACAGGTCGAGCAGGTTGCCCTCGCCGCTCTCTGCGGCAGTGGTCAACGCCGTCAACGCCGCCTGCACCTTGGCTTCGTCGCGGCTGGCGCGAATGGCTTTCAGGCGCGAAATCTGCCCATCGCGCACCTTGACGTTGTCCACGTCCAGAATTTCAATCGGATCTTCTTTGGCCAGCTTGTACTTGTTGACGCCCACGATCACGTCTTTGCCCGAGTCGATGCGCGCCTGCTTCTCGGCCGCCGCCGCTTCAATCTTGAGCTTGGCCCAGCCGGAATCCACCGCCTTGGTCATGCCACCCATGGCATCGACCTCTTCAATGATGGCCCAGGCCTTGTCGGCCATTTCCTGCGTGAGGCTCTCCATCATGTAGCTGCCCGCCCAGGGGTCGACCACGCTGGTGATGTGGGTCTCTTCCTGGATGATGAGCTGGGTGTTGCGGGCGATGCGCGAGCTGAACTCGGTGGGCAAGGCAATGGCTTCGTCCAGCGAGTTGGTGTGCAGGCTTTGTGTGCCTCCGAAGACCGCCGCCATGGCTTCGATGGTGGTGCGCACCACGTTGTTGTAAGGGTCCTGCTCGGTCAGCGACCAGCCGGAGGTCTGGCTGTGGGTGCGCAGCATCAGGCTCTTGGGGCTCTTGGCGTCAAAGCCTTTCATGATGCGCGTCCACAGCAGGCGGGCGGCACGCATCTTGGCAATTTCCAGATAAAAATTCATGCCCACCGCCCAGAAGAACGAGAGGCGGCCAGCGAAGGCGTCCACATCCATGCCTTTGGCGATGGCGGTCTTCACATACTCTTTGCCATCGGCCAGGGTGAATGCCATTTCCAGCGCCTGGTTGGCGCCGGCTTCCTGCATGTGATAGCCCGAGATCGAGATCGAGTTGAACTTCGGCATGTGCTTCGCCGTGTACTCGATGATGTCACCGATGATTTTCATCGACGGCTCGGGTGGGTAGATATAGGTGTTGCGCACCATGAACTCTTTCAGAATGTCGTTCTGAATGGTTCCGCTCAGTTTGTCTTGCGAGACGCCCTGCTCTTCGGCGGCCACCACGTAACCGGCCAGCACCGGCAACACCGCGCCGTTCATGGTCATGGACACCGACACCTTGTCCAGCGGAATCTGGTCGAACAGGATCTTCATGTCTTCGACCGAGTCGATGGCCACGCCGGCCTTGCCGACGTCCCCGGTCACGCGGGGGTGGTCGCTGTCGTAACCCCGGTGGGTGGCCAGGTCAAACGCGACCGACACGCCCTGGCCGCCAGCAGCCAGGGCCTTGCGGTAGAACGCATTGGACTCTTCGGCAGTGGAAAAACCCGCGTACTGGCGAATGGTCCAGGGCCGGCCGGCGTACATCGTGGCCTGCGGCCCACGCACAAATGGCTCAAAACCGGGCAGCGTGTTGACATGAGGCAGGTGTGCGGTGTCGTCCGCCGTGTACAACGGCTTGACGCTGATGCCGTCGGGGGTGATCCAGTTCAAGGCTTCAAGATCGCCCCCAGGGGCGCTTTTCTGGGCTGCCTTGACCCATTCTTCGTAGGAGGCGGTGCGGAATTCGGGCTGTTTCTGGGTCATGGCAGTGCGTGGGTTGAAGGCGACAGGAACGCGACGTATTTTATATCATTCATAATTATTGATGCAAAATATTCCTCACGGCTTACAATCTCCCTCTGCTTGCCACGATACCTCGCCGCTCTAACCTCTGCCATGTCCGCCCTGTCGCTCGCGCCCCGCGCCCTGTACGAAGAAGTTGCCGAATTGCTTCGGCAGCGCATATTCAGCCGCGAACTGCAGCCCGGCAGCTGGATCGACGAGCT
Organism: Hydrogenophaga sp.; assembly: GCA_041584075.1. GTDB lineage: Bacteria > Pseudomonadota > Gammaproteobacteria > Burkholderiales > Burkholderiaceae_C > Hydrogenophaga. The sequence goes on along the minus strand of JBFHEQ010000395.1, from coordinate 307 downwards.
CAAAATCGCAGAGGAATACGGCATCAGCCGCACCCCCCTTCGAGAGGCCCTGAAAGTGCTCGCGGCGGAAGGCCTGGTGACCATGAAGGTTCGACGCGGGGCTTATGTGACCGAAGTGTCCGACAAAGACCTGGCCGATGTCTACCACCTGCTGGCGCTTCTTGAGTCGGATGCCGCGGCTGTCGTGGCGCAACGGGCCACCGAAGACCAGATCGCGGAACTGCGGGCCATCCACGGCGAGCTGGAAGCGGCCGTCGGCCAACGCGATCTGTTCTTCGCCATCAATGAGCGCTTCCACATGCGCTTG
>JBFHEQ010000394.1:0-3667 GCA_041584075.1 Hydrogenophaga sp. | reverse complement strand
GGCTGGTGGTGCAGGGCATTGCCCACCATGTAGGCCAGGAAGATCGAGTTGCCCTTGGTGCGCTGCAGCACGTCGCCGCGCAAATTGTCGAGGAGCGCCGCGCTGCCGTAAATGGTCCGCAGATCGAAGAAGACACAGGTCAGCATCAGCGACTTGGGGTCCGGCTGCCCCGTCCAGCGCGCAAAGTACTCGGCCCATTTGTGTTTGGGCTGGCGCCAGGTGTCGGTCATGGCCATCATCTCGCCGGGACAATAGATGTAGCCGCAGGCGTCCAGACCATCACAGACAAAGGTGGCGAGGGCCTTGAAATAGGCACCGTGCTCGGCCTCGTTGTAGCTGTCGTCAAGCACCATGCAATTGTCCTGGTCCGACTTGGCTGTTTGCTCGCTGCGGGCCTGAGATCCGGCGGCCACCCAGACGTAGTCGATGGGGGGCGGTCCCAGCCGGGCTTCGCCGAGCTGCAGCAGGCGGCTGGTGATGGCGTCGGTGATGGCGGTGATGATGTGGCCGGTGCTGTAGGCGGAGGCCTGCGCGGAGGCCAGGCTTTGCTGCAGCCGTTTGATCCGCGCCGCCGCTGCCTGCAGACCCTCAACGGTGCTCTGTTTGTAGACCTCGCCCGCCAGGTACACCGCCGAGGTGCTGTGGCGTTCTGTGATGTCGGTGGCAGTGATCATGCCGGCGATGCGCTGGCCGTCGAGCACCGGGACGTGGTGGATGTTGTGACGGGCCATCAGCAGCAAGGCCTCAAACGCGGGATTCTCCACGTCCATGGTGAGGGGTGCCAGGGTGGCGATGTCCATGATGGAGCGGCCGGTGTCCATGCCCGCGGCGACGACGCGGTTGCGCAGATCGCGGTCGGTCACCAGTCCGAAGAGGCGTTGATCCTGCTCGATCAGCACAGACGACACCCGCTGCTCCCGCATCAGATTGGCGGCTTCCCGGATGGTGGTCTGCGGTGTCAGCGTGATGGGCGACCGTTTGATCAAGGACCGAACCGGTGTGGTCATCAGGTTGAGCGCGGGGTCGCTGCCGCTGGCTGCCGGCTGTGGTTCCTGCGCGTTGGCTGCCGCGGCAAAAGGCGGCAAAAAGCAGGTGATGGCCGGGTTGTCCTGGGACAAGGTCTGAATGTCGCTCAGAGGCCACTGCGCGACGCGCGCAGTGCCGCTCGCCTGCGCGGCACTGATCAGCAAGGATTCCGCCTGGTCCAGCCCAAAGAGATCACCAGGCCGAAGGGTGACCAGCGTCTGCCCATCTGCGTCCAGCAAGTCGACGGACCCTTCCAGCAGCCAGAACAACGACAGCTTGAAATCCACACCGATTGCAAAGCGCTGGCCTGATCGCAGCGTATGCAGGTCCAGCGCACCTGCCAGTCGGTCCCGCGCAGCTGGCGCAAGGACACTGAAAACGCGGTGTTGATCCAGTTGAGGACGAAAATCGGTGGGTTTGGGTTGTGACATGCTGGTGCTTGCTGAAACAAAACCTGGACGGTTTTCCATCCTACACCTCGAAATCAGGTCGATCTCGGGTAAACCCGATCGGGGTTTGACCTGTGTCATGGGCGTGTCTGGCTGCGGTGTAAGAGCTTGGTAAGGTCACAATTCAGAATGTGTTGAACTTGACTCCAAACTGACATGCTCACAATGCTCTCTGTTGCCAAACTGATCGCCGAGGTGGCGTTGATGTCGATGGCGGGCCAATGGTTGCTGGGCCTGTTCGCGGGGGAGCGCCGCTGCCACAACGTGATTTACCAGCTTTTGCAACTGGTCAGCCGACCTTTTGTGCGGGCGGTCGCCTGGGCCGTGCCATCCCAGGTGTCACCGCGCCACCATGCCTGGGTCGCTTTCCTGTTGTTGTTGCTGGCCTGGCTGGGCGTGACCGTCCTCAAGATTTCACATTGTGTGCAGATAGGCGTGCACCTGTGCCGGTGAATCGACGCCTGGCCCGCTTGCGCTTGCAAGCCGCGTTGATGCTTTATGGCACATTCGGGGCAGGGCGGCTCGCTCGCCGGTCTTTGCAATCCTGGCTGGACCACCACCCGACAGATGCAGACATGCTCGCGACGATGGCACATTGGCAAGCTCAGGACGGGTGCTGGGACGAGGCGTATCGTTTGCTCAAGCAGTGCGTGGATCGGCCCGCGCCGCGGGCATCTGTCTGGTTCAATTTTGGCTTTGTCTGCGAGCGCATGGAACGCGCTGGAGAGGCCGAGCAGGCGTTTCGAAACGCCGTCACCCTGGATCCTGCGCTGGACCGCGCCTGGTATGGCCTGGGCTTGAGCCTGATTGCACAAGACCGTCTGGCCGAGGCGGCACCGGCGCTGGAAGTCAACACCCGATTGCAGCCCATGAGTCCCCACGGCTGGTACCAACTGGCAAGGGTGCACACCGACCTGGGCGCACTGGAAGAAGCCCGACGCATCATCCGCCGTTTGAGCCAGTTTGAGCCCCGCGTGGCCAAACAGCTGGAAAGAGAGACAGGTCTGACCCGATGAACGCCGCCGAACAACGTCGCCGCCACTGGCGCAAGACCCTGAGGCTGACCACTGCTCTGTTGATGGTCTGGTTTCTGGTGAGCTTTGTGGCCGTCTATTTCGCCCGCGACTTGAACTTCACTTTTTTTGGATGGCCGTTCAGCTTTTGGCTGGGCGCGCAGGGAGGCCCCCTGTTGTACGGCATGATCATCGGTTTTTATGCTTGGGCAATGAACCGGCTGGACGTGGCCCACGACCTGAATGAAGTCGACGAATGACCATGGCTCGCCCACCGGTATCCTCTCCCCAGCCTGGCCGAACCAAAGCAGCGAACGCGGCGTTCCAGCAGCAGCTTGACAAGGTCTACAGTTGGTACACCCTGGCCTTCTTCCTGTTTGTGGCCGTGCTGGCCGTGCTGGAGCAATGGGGCTTGCCGCGGGAATGGATCGGGTTCGTGTTCCTGATCGCGACGATTGGTCTGTACGCGGCCATCGGCATCATGAGCCGCACCACCGATGCCACCGAGTACTACGTGGCGGGGCGGCGGGTGCCGGCCGTCTACAACGGCATGGCCACCGGGGCCGACTGGATGTCGGCCGCATCGTTCATCGGTCTGGCGGGCACCTTGTACCTTACCGGCTACAACGGGCTGGCCTTTATCCTGGGGTGGACGGGTGGTTATTGCCTTGTTGCGCTGCTGTTGGCGCCGTATCTGCGCAAGTTTGGCCAGTTCACGATTCCCGACTTTCTGGGTGAACGTTATGGCGGCCATCTGCCTCGCTTGCTGGGTGTGGCGGCGGCCATTCTGTGCTCGTTCATTTACGTGGTGGCCCAGATTTATGGCGTGGGTCTGATCACGTCGCGCCTGATCGGGGTCGCGTTCGAGCTCGGCATCTTTCTCGGCCTGGGCGGGATTCTGGTGTGCTCGTTTCTGGGGGGGATGCGAGCCGTGACCTGGACCCAGGTGGCCCAGTACATCGTGATCATCGTGGCCTATCTGATTCCTGTGGTGTGGCTGTCGGTGAAGCAGACGGGCGTACCCATACCCCAGGCCGTTTATGGCTACCAGCTGGAAAAAGTCACCGCCAAGGAAAAACAGCTCGAACAAGATCCTAAAGAACTGGAGGTCCGGCGCATTTTCGCCAGGTTGTCGGCAAACCTGGCTGAAAAGCTCCAGGACCCTGCCGGAGCCCTCCT
>JBFHEQ010000393.1:0-3670 GCA_041584075.1 Hydrogenophaga sp. | reverse complement strand
GGTGGGTTTGGCGAATGCCAGCGATTCGGGCTATAATCTTTAGCTTTGCGCTGGCTGCCTGATGCACCGAGCGAGTCGGGCTTGATGTCCGCTCCAAGCGCAGTCCGTTAGTCCACCACCGATTTCAGGAGCCCATCATGGCCGTCCAGCAAAACAAAAAGTCCCCATCCAAGCGCGGTATGCACCGCTCGCACAATGCATTGAACGTGCCCGGTATCGCGGTTGAGCCGACCACCGGCGAAGTGCACTTGCGCCACCACATCAGCCCCAACGGCTTCTACCGTGGTCGCCAGGTGTTGAAGAACAAGTCTGAAGCCTGATTTGGCTGAAAGCCATCTGGTCCGTCGCCTGAGGCGGTGGAAGTGGTGGCTTGGATTTTTGAACAGGCCCGCATCAGTCATGCGGGCTTTTTTCGTTTGTGTGGCACAGGGTGTGTCACTTCAAGGGTAGCTTCATGATCACCGTTGCAGTGGATTGCATGGGCGGCGATGCGGGACTGGCGTCCACCATGCCCGCCTGTTCGGCGTTTCTGGGCAGCCATTCCGATGTGCGTTTGCTGTTGGTCGGGCCGTCTGAGGCCCTCCAGGCGTATCCGGATCTGGTCAAGCACCCACGTTGTCAGGTGGTTCAGGCTTCCGAAGTGGTGGAAATGCACGATCCGGTTGAGGTTGCCCTGCGCAAGAAGAAGGACTCTTCGATGCGCGTGGCCATCCAGCAGGTCAAGGATGGCCATGCTCAGGTGGTGGTGTCTTCGGGCAATACGGGGGCGCTGATGGCCATTGCCCGCTACCTGCTCAAGACGCTGGACGGCATCGACAGGCCCGCCATTGCCAGTCAGTTGCCCAATACGCAGGGTGGCGCCACGACGGTCCTGGATCTTGGGGCCAATGTGGATTGCAGTGCCGAGCACCTGTTTCAGTTCGCTGTGATGGGGTCTGCTCTGGTGGCCGCCATTTCTGGAAAGAACGAGCCCACCGTGGGGTTGCTCAATGTAGGCGAAGAGGTCATCAAGGGCAGTGATGTGATCAAGAAGGCCGGGCTTTTACTGCGAAATGCGGGCAGCAGCGGCGATCTGAATTTCTACGGCAACGTAGAGGGCAACGACATTTTCAAGGGTACTGTCGACCTCGTCGTTTGCGACGGGTTTGTCGGCAATGTGGCTCTGAAGGCCAGTGAAGGCTTGGCCAAGATGATTGGAGATTTCATCAAGACCGAGTTTTCTCGCAGCATCTTGACGAAATTGGGTGCGATCTTCGCTTATCCTGTGATTTTGGCGTTCAAGCGGCGCATGGATCACCGGCGCTACAACGGTGCTGCATTGCTGGGTTTGCGCGGCCTCGTGTTCAAGAGCCATGGGTCCGCTGACGCCTTTGCGTTCGAGCAGGCGTTGGCGCGGGCTTATGATGCTGCCCACAACGGTTTGCTGGAGAAAGTGCAACAACGCATTGCCCATGCCGCGCCTCTGCTGGCGGCTGAGAGCACTCTGGCGAGCTGACAAGGCCACCCAAGAATCGAATCACTCCGCATGACACGTTACGCCCGAATCTCTGGCACCGGCAGCTTTTTGCCGCCTCTGCGTTTGACCAATGAAGATATGGTGCAGCGTCTGGCGGCCAGGGGTGTTGAAACCAGTGACCAGTGGATCGTCGAGCGCACCGGTATCCGGAGCCGGCATTTTGTGGGCGACGGTGTGTTTGCCAGCGACCTCGCCGAACAGGCCTGCCGCCAGGCGATGGATGCGGCTGGAGCCGGGGCTGCCGAGATCGATCTGATCATCGTCGCGACCTCGACCCCCGACATGGTTTTTCCCTCGACCGCTGCGATTCTTCAGCGCAAGCTGGGCATCGCCGGCTGTCCTGTCTTTGATGTTCAGGCGGTGTGCAGCGGTTTCATTTATGCGCTGACCGTGGCTGAGGCCATGATTCGGGTGGGCAGCGCACGCAAGGCGCTGGTGGTCGGGACCGAAGTGTTTTCGCGCCTGCTCGACTTTGATGATCGAACCACCTGCGTGTTGTTTGGTGACGGTGCCGGTGCCGTGGTTGTCGAGGCCAGTGATGTGCCTGGCATTCTGGCCACCGACATCCATGCCGATGGCAAGCATGCCGAGATCCTCTGCGTACCTGGGCATGTGTCGGGCGGGCAGATTCTGGGCGATCCGTTGCTCAAAATGGATGGGCAGGCCGTGTTCAAACTCGCGGTAGGGGTGCTGGAAGACACCGCTCGTGCGGCGCTGGAGAAGGCTGGCCGAACGGCTGCTGACATCGATTGGCTGATTCCCCACCAGGCGAATATCCGCATCATGCAAAGCACGGCGCGCAAGCTGAAGCTGTCCATGGACAAGGTTGTGGTGACTGTAGACCAGCACGGCAACACCTCGGCCGCCTCCATACCGCTGGCGCTGGACCACAGTGTGCGCTCCGGGCATGTGAAGCGAGGTGATACCTTGCTGCTTGAGGGCGTGGGTGGTGGGTTCACCTGGGGTTCGGTCCTGCTGGATTTCTGAATGCGTCGGGTTTGGGGGTGAGACAAGTCGGTCCCCTCGGGCATTGTTTTGATGGCATCCATATTTCACTTATCACATGACAGCATTTGCATTCGTTTTTCCGGGCCAGGGCTCCCAGTCGGTGGGCATGCTCGATGCATGGCGTGATCATCCCGCTGTCGTCTCCGCATTGGCCGAGGCGTCGGATGCTTTGGGCGAAAACCTGGCAGCGCTGATTCACGATGGTCCGAAGGAGGCTTTGTCGCTGACCACCAACACCCAGCCGGTGATGCTGGTGGCCGGTGTGGCTGCCTGGCGGGTTTGGTGTGCCGAAGGCGGGGCGGCGCCAGCGGTGATGGCGGGGCATTCCCTGGGCGAGTATTCGGCCCTGGTCGCCGCTGGCGTGCTGACGCTGTCCCAGGCGGCGCCATTGGTCAGGCTGCGGGCAGCTGCGATGCAAGAGGCAGTGCCTGTGGGCACGGGTGCCATGGCGGCCATCCTGGGCATGGACGCGGCTTCTGTGATGACAGGCTGCGCGCAGGCTCAGGCCACGTTCGGCGCAGGCAGTGCCGAGGTGGTTGAGGCGGTGAATTTCAACGATCCGGGGCAAACCGTGATTGCGGGCAGCAAGGCTGCGGTGGACAAGGCTTGTGAAGTGCTCAAGGCCCTGGGCGCGAAGCGGACCTTGCCGTTGCCTGTGTCCGCACCTTTCCACTCCAGTCTCATGAAGCCCGCTGCCGAAAAGCTGCGGGTGGCGCTGGCCGATATGAGCTTGGCCGTGCCACAGATCCCGGTGATCAACAACATTGACGTGGCGCAAGAGTCTGATCCTGATCGCATTCGTGAGGCGCTGGTTCGGCAGGCGTATGGTCCGGTGCGTTGGGTCGAATGTGTTCGAGCCATCCAGGCGCGCGGTGTGGCGACCCTGGTTGAGTGCGGTCCCGGTAAAGTGCTGGCTGGCATGACCAAGCGCATCGAGCCAGGCCTGACGGGCGTTGCCCTGTACGACCCGGCCACGCTGGTCGATGTGAAAACCTTGCTGAGCTGAATAGGAGCTTTTGATGTCTGAGATCAAACTGGCTGGCCAAGTGGCCCTGGTGACTGGCGCATCGCGCGGCATTGGCGCAGCGATTGCGCAAGAGCTGGCCTTGCGAGGTGTGGTGGTCGTTGGCACGGCCACCAGCGATG
>JBFHEQ010000392.1:0-3671 GCA_041584075.1 Hydrogenophaga sp. | reverse complement strand
GCGCAATTGGCGCTGACGGTGACCTTGGCAGAGTCGGTGGTGCTGCAAGCCGGCGTCGACGCAACTGGCGCGCCGAAAGGGCCGCTGAGCACGACCGATATATCGGCTGGAATGTTCCAGGTGACTTCTCCGCCCAGCGGCGAGACCACCGTGGCCGAAGGGCTTGGGTTGGGCACGTAATAGCTCACCCCCTCAAAGAGGTATTGCGGCAAATTGGCGCGAATGCTGGCAACTTCTGCTTCGCTGGTGGTGTAAAAGTGAAAGCCCTTGCTGGCCAGGTAAAAACGGTACAAGGGCATCAAACCCACACCGGGCGTGATGCTGGCCCGGTAAGCCACGCCCTCCAGTGCAAACACCGCCGACAGGTTGGCCTGGATATAGGCCTTTTCCTGCTCGCTGATGGTGTAGAAATGCACCCCGTTCTGGAGGTTGCGGAAGCGGTAGACGGGTTGCAGCGTGGTTTCGCTCTGGCTGGCGGCGTAGAAAGCCGGGCCGTTGTACTGCATCGTGGGAATCGAGCCCTGCACCGCATCGCGCTCTGCAACGCTGGACGTGAAGAAGTGGGCTTGATTGAGGGTGTTGTAGAAGCGGAAAACCTGTGTCGCCGCGATGGGCGCGGTGCGGGCGCCGGCCTTGGTCGTGCTCTTGGTGGCGCTGGACTGCGCCGCAACCAATGCCTGGGCCAGGTCTTGCGCGTTGAGTTCGGCGCCTTGGGCCATCGCCTTGCTCGCCGGGGCCAGGGCCGCTGCGGTGCTGGTGTCAATACGGACCTCTGTCTGGGCTGCTGTCGACCGATTCGATGGAAGGTCCGGCGTTTCACCGCTGGATGAGCCGCCACACGCTGAAAGCGCACCCACAGAACCCAAAAGCAGGCTCAAACCCACCCGGCTACCGATTTTCATTGTTACTCCCTATTTCGCACAAATATGGGTGAATCTTAGACGAACAGGTGTCTTTGGATTTACCTGTTGGCGGTGTGGACCGGGCGGGACAGGCCATGAAATTGGCCGCTATGGCGGTGGGAGCTCTGCCCAACTCGCCTCACGCCAGTGTGCTTCCTGGCGATCGCGAAGGGTTTGTATGCCAGGCGGCAGCCGCTGGAAGCCCCCGTTTCACACCCTTACGGGCCAGTTTTTGCTGCTTCAGCAGGGCGGGCGAACCGGGGTGGACGCCCGTGCAAAGGTCACCACATGGTCCACTTCGGCGCGGATGCCGATCCACTCGCCCACCGCATGGTTGTGGTGCGAGGGCACATGGGTCATCACGGTCTCGCCAGAGGCCAGGCGCAGGGTGTAGAGAAACTCCGAGCCGCGAAAGGCCTTGCGCACGATCTGCGCCTTCACCGGCGCTGCGTCGTCGTGCACGATGTCATCGGCCCGCAGCAGCACATCACACAGCCCGTCGGGGTAGGCGGTGGGCAGGGGGCACTCCTCGACATCGAGCAGGTCGCCCAGCGGCGTGCGCACCACCACATCCTCGCCTTGTTGTCGGATCTGGGCGGGGGTGAACACGCCGTGGCCAATGAATTCGGCCACAAAGCGGGAGGCGGGGCGGTGGTAGAGCGCATAAGCGTCATCCCACTGGTGGAGGTGGCCTTCGTGCATGACGCCAATCACATCGCCTATCGCAAAGGCTTCGAGCTGGTCGTGGGTGACAAACAGGGCGGTGGCGCCAGCGGCTTTCAGAATGCCCCGTACCTCGTGGGCCAGGCGTTCGCGCAGGTCCACGTCGAGGTTGGAAAAGGGTTCGTCGAGCAATAGCAGGTGGGGACGGGGGGCCAAGGCGCGGGCCAGGGCGACCCGTTGTTGCTGACCGCCGGACAGCTCGTGCGGCCAGCGGCGCTCCATGCCGCCGAGACCCACCAGGGTCAAGACCTCGGCCACGCGGGCTTCGCGCTCCGCACGGGGCCAGCCGGTGATGCCGAAACCCACGTTGCGCCCGACATCGAGGTGGGGAAACAGGGCGTAGTCCTGGAACACCATGCCGATGCGGCGCTGTTCGGCGGGCACATGGTGTGTTGCGTCGCTCACGGTCTCGCCGTCGAGCACGATGTTGCCGGCACTGGCCCGTTCCAGGCCGGCCACCGCGCGAAGCAAGGTGGTCTTGCCACAGCCCGACGGGCCGATCAACACACCGATATCGCCGGCCCGCAGGCCCAGCGACACGCCGTCGACCGCCGCCTGGGTTTGACCGGGGTACTGGATCGACAAATGGGTGGCCGTCATGAACATGGGGCGATTGTAGATAATATCCATTCTCATTTGTCTTGAGCGGCTTCGTCGGCCCTTACCGGATCTCCCCCTCCCCATGTTGCGCTGGATGGCTTTGGCCGCTTTGTTGTTGCTGGCAGCGTTGTTGACGCTGCCGGTGTTGTCGCTGGGCGTGTCCTGGCTGCAATTCGATGCCGCTGCGCGCGATGTGCTGGTGCAGATGGCGCAGACGGTCCTGCCCGACTACGTGCTCACGACCCTGTGGCTGTGCCTGAGCGTGGCGCTGGGGGTGGCGTTGCTGGGCATGGGAACGGCCTGTGCGGTCACGCTGTTCGACTTCCCGGGTCGCCGGGTGCTGGAGTGGGCGTTGTTGTTGCCTCTGGCCATGCCCGCCTATGTGGTGGCCTATGCTTACACCGACTTTCTGCAGTTCAGCGGACCGCTGCAGGTGGGCTTGCGTGAAACGTTCGGCTGGCAGGGGCGGTTGTTGCCCGAGGTGCGCAGCACGGGCGGGGCCGTCTGGGTGTTCACGTTTTCGCTCTACCCCTATGTGTACCTGCTTGCGCGCACGGCGCTGGCCGAGCGGGCCAGCCAGTTGATGGAAGCCGCACGCCTGCTGGGCGCCCCCCTCTCGCGCCGCATCCGCGAGGTGGCGTTGCCGCTGGCGCGGCCGGCGGTGGCCGCCGGGGTGGCCCTGGCTTTGATGGAGACCCTGGCCGATTTTGGGGTGGCCAGTTATTTCGGCATCCAGACCTTCACCGCAGGTATCTACAAGGCCTGGCTGGCCATGGACAACCGGATCGCCGCCGCACAGCTCGCGACGTTGTTGCTGACCACGGTGGCCTTGCTGCTCTGGGTGGAGCACCGCGCCCAGCGCCGATTGCGCTTTGCCACGCTGCGTGGACAACGGGCCGGGAGCGCAGACGCCGAGCCCGCGCGCCTGCAGGGTGGACAAGCCTTGGCCGCCATGTTGGTTTGCGGCTTGCCGGTGCTGTTTGGCTTTGTCTTGCCGGTGTTGTTCATGTTGCGCCCGTTGCTGGGCGGCTGGGATGAGTTGCCCTGGCGATCGTTCGTGCAGTGGTCGGGCAACAGCGTGTGGCTGGCGGGCGTGTCGGCTGCGGCGGCCACCGCCCTGGCGCTGGTGCTGGCCTTTGTTGCCCGGGCGTGGCCATCGGTGCTGTCGCGCGGTGCCGTGCGCCTGACCAGTCTGGGTTATGCCGTGCCGGGCGCGGTGATCGTGGTCGGCCTGCTGCTGCCGGTGGGCTGGGCCCAAGCCGCCTGGCCCGACAGCGGCGTGGGCTACTGGGTGACCGGCACGGCCCTGGGCATTGTGTGGGCCTATCTGGTGCGTTTCACCGCAGTGGCCCTGCAGTCGGCCCAAAGTGGATACACCCGGGTGCCCCAGAGTCTGGACGATTCCGCCCGCATGCTGGGCGCCACGGGCCTGGCCCTGGCCTGGCG
>JBFHEQ010000391.1:0-3672 GCA_041584075.1 Hydrogenophaga sp. | reverse complement strand
GGCCGACAAACGCATGTTGTTCGGCGGCGGCGTGGTCTACGGCGCGCGCGACCCGAAAGAAGTCACCTCGCTGATCCGCCCGCAAATGGAGAAAGTGTTTCCCCAGCTCAAAGGCGTGAAGGTGGATTTTGGCTGGACCGGCAACTTTCTGCTCACCCTTTCGCGCATGCCGCAAGTGGGCACGCTCTCCAGCAACATCTACTACTCGCAAGGATGCTCGGGTCACGGCATCACCTTCACGCACCTGATCGGCCGCGTTCTGGGCGAAGCCATCAAAGGCGACGCCTCCCGCTTCGGCGCTTTCTCCCGCTTGCCGCACCACCCGTTCCCGGGCGGTCGCTTGTTCCGCGTGCCCTTCACGGCGCTTGGCGCGCTGTGGTACCAGATGCGGGACCAGCTGGGGGTTTGAACTTTCGATGACAAAGTGAGCGCCGCCGGTGGTGGTGCGCCGTTGTCCTACAGTGAAGCGTCGTCATGGCGCACACGCGAGATGCTTCCTGATTTTTACGATGAGGCTTTCAATATCCCAAGGAGCCTCGTCATGAACAGCATCATTTACATCGTGGGTCTAGTCGTCGTGGTTGGATTCCTGCTGAGTGTGTTTGGTTTGGTCTGATGCGCAGGCGACGTCGATCACTGTAGAGCAGATGGTCATGCCGTCAAGGGGGCGTTGGCTGGACCAGCCGTGCCCGCCGCCAAGAACACAGGCGCAGTTCGTCGGTCTGCTTTGTCAGGGCCCAGCGTCTGCCCGCTCTTGTCCCATCGTCACATTGGATAGACCCGGGTGCCTGCCAGCGCTATAGTCCGCCCCATGCGCTCCGCCCCTGCCCCGATGGGCCCTTCTTTCCGCGCTGCCGGTGACATGCGCCACTACAGCGGCGAACATGGTGCGCACGAACACACCCATGCCCAGCTGTTGTTTGGTGTGGGCGGTTGCCTGGACGTGGAGGTGGGCGGGCATCTGATGCGCGTGGACGCCACCACGGGGCTGATCGTCCCGGCTGGTGCTCGGCACGCTTCGGCTTCTCGCCATGGGGCCGACGTGTGGGTGATCGATTCGCCGGTCGAGCGGGCGTTCGAGCGGGTGCGCCCCGTGGCCTTCGCTGCCACCCGGCCGCACATCCTCTCGATCCCGCAATGGCTGGACCTGGCCCGAACGGCGCGCCGTGCGGCGCCCCGGCGCCGGCTCGATGTGGCTTGGCTGGAGCGCGCTGTGGTCCCGACCCTTCACGAAGACTGGCCGGCCGAACGCATGGCCGGTTTGTTTGCCCTGTCGGTGCCCCAGTTTCACGCGCGCTGGCGCTTGCTGACGGGGCAGACGCCCCAGGCCTGGCTGCGCGAGCGCCGTCTCAACGCCGCCGAGCGCCTGCTGCGCGCGGGTTGGTTGGCTGACACAGCGGCGGCCCAGGTGGGCTACGCCAGCGGCAGTGCCCTGCTGGTTGCGTTGCGCCGTGAGCGCGGTGTGGGCGCGCGCGAGCTGCGGCGCGGGTGAACGACAAGAGCCGCTCGACATTTGCCCGCCGCTGCCCGGCGAAGATGGCGGCATGAACGCTCAAACCATTCGCGGCATGGCCATGGTGCTCTTGGCCGCCTTGCTCTGGGGAACCACAGGCACGGCGCAGAGCTTTGCGCCTCCCCAGCTTTCGTCCTATTGGGTGGGAGCCTTGCGTCTGGCCGTGGCCGCGGTCTTCTTCTGGCCCGTGTTGTGGGTGAGCGACCGCCCGGCGCTGTCCGGCGCTGCCATGCGCAGCCTGCCGTGGCGCGCCATGGGCCTGGCCGCCGTGTGCATGTGTATCTACAACCTCGCGTTTTTCGCGGGCGTGCGGGCCACGGGCGTCGCCATTGGCACGGCGCTGGCCTTGGGCAGTGGCCCGGTGTGGGCCGGGCTCTTGCAAGCCGCCATCTCCCGATCCCTGCCCACACGCGCCTGGTGGCTGGGCACCAGCGTGGCCGTGGCGGGGGTGGTCGCCATGGCCACCGGGGAGGGAGCAACCCACGCGAGCGTCTCGTTGACCGGCGTGCTGCTGTGCCTGCTGGCCGGCCTGTCGTATGCCATCTACGCGATCACCAACCAGCGCATGGTCTCGGGTGCTTCACCGGCCGCCGTGACGGCGACGGTATTCACCCTGGCTGCGTTGCTCGCGGTCCCCGGAGCGGTGGGTTTGTCCGGTGCTCCGCAGCTTCGCGTTGACGACGCCGCCATCGTCTTGTGGCTGGGCGTGGTGAGCACCGGCATCGCCTACCTGCTGTTCAGCCATGCACTCAGGCACATCTCGGCGGCCACCGGCGTGGTGCTGGCGCTGGTCGAGCCCGTGACTGCGTTTGTGCTGGCGATCGTGGTCGTGGGGGAGCAGCCGGGCCTGGCCGGGGTGTCGGGGCTGGCGGCGGTGCTGGTCGGGCTGTGGCTGGTGGTGCGCAACGAGTTGCGGCCCCGGGTGCTGCCGGTGCAAACCGACGGGGCAACCGTCAGGGCACGTGCTCTCCCGTGAAGATGTGTGAAAACCGGTCGGTGAACCCGTGTTCGGGCGCATCGAGCCCGCTCCTGTGTCGCACCACAAGAGGCGCGCAGCGGCGGCCAAATGCCAGATGGTTACAAAGTGGGTTGGAAACAAACCCTAGAATCCCAGTTTTAACTCAAGGGCCTCAGATGACCACAGACAAAAAGCAAACCGCCTTCAACCGTGCCCTGACCCCCAGTCCAGCGCTGGCCGCCGTGATCGGTGCAACCCCGCAGCCCCGCACCGAAGTGGTGAAGCTGATGTGGGCGTACATCAAGGAAAACAACCTGCAAAACCCGAAGAACAAGCGCAACATCCTGGCAGATGCCAAGCTCAAGGCCGTTTTCGGAAAAGACGAAGTCACCATGTTCGAGATGACCGGTCTGGTGGGCAAGCACCTGAGCTGAGTGAAAGGCACTGGGCCCTTTTTCTCGGGGCCCATGTGCCGTGCGGTGGTCGGGAGGCGATCCCGCACGCAGGTTTCTGCAGTTGCAATCGCAACTGCAACTGCAATACCTTCACACTTCGGCACCCCACTTCTTGAATCGGCCTGCCCTGTGGATCAGGCTTGCGGCGCTGTACCGCCTGCCGCCTGCGGACCTCATCGACGGGTGTGTAGCGCTTGCTGAAGCCGGCGCCCGAGGTGAGCAGGTCTCGCAGGCCTGATGACTGGTTTCAGGTGTACACCTGACCTTTGGGGTATGTCGCTGAAGCATTTCAACTTGAGCGACCGCTGCCCCCGAAGGCGAACAGGTGCTGTCGACCTTGAGCGAGCATGGGACCAGCCGTTGTACAGCCACCGTGGCGGTCGCAGGGCTCGGCAGAGTTTTTCAAGTCAGGCGAGCCGGCGCGGGTAGACTGAAACGCTTCGAGTACGCTTCACCGCCATTGCAGCCAGGCGTCGCCACCGTGGCCAGAATGGTCGGAATCGCGAAACCTGTTCTTGCGTCCAGCGCGATGATGGAATGGACTGATCTCAAACCCCCGTTGGGAATGCCATCCGTCTTGGCTGGCGACCATGGTTGTGGGTATCTGGAGCTTGATCAGTGAGGACTCCAGGCTGCGCAAACGACGGTGTGGAGGTCCATTTCCGGTGAGGGCGACCCAGGCAACCACGCGAGCCAGGAGGCGGCAAGATGAAGGAACATCGAATATTCACCACGCCGTTTGCGTC
>JBFHEQ010000390.1:0-3700 GCA_041584075.1 Hydrogenophaga sp. | reverse complement strand
TTTTTTATGTTCGCCTCACTTCTTCATCTTGCAGGTGCTGAAGCCCAGGATGGCGTAGGGCGGGCACCAGCCCATGAGGGCGGTGACCAGTGGCACCACGCCGACCCAGCCCCAGACGCCGATGGCGCCGGTGAGGGTGGCGGCGATGAGGGCCACGCCGATGACGATGCGCACGATGCGGTCGAGGCTGCCGATGTTTTGGGTCATGTGAAGGCTCCTGAAAAACGGGGAAACAGAGACACGGGTCCGCTGATCAACAGGGCGATCCAGCGGGTCTGTTGCCATTGGACACCCGGCCGCCGTTTTTCTGTGTGACCTGGGTCACCAAGGCGTGAAGCGGGGCGTGTGTCCGGTCGACTTCAGCGGGCGATCAGGGCGGCGATGGCGCGCAAACCGGCGCTGTCGCGAATGGTGATGCACTCGCGTGAGAGTTCGACCAGACCTTCGCGTTCAAAACGGTGCAGCAAGCGCGTGACCATTTCGCGCACGGTGCCCAGCTCATCGGCCAGGGTCTGGTGGGTGGCGCGGACCTGTTGGCCATGGCCGAGCAGGGTGGTCGCCAGGCGGCTGTCGAGGCGCTGAAACGCCACGGCTTCGATCAATGCGGTGAGGTCGGCCATGCGCTCGGCAAAGAGGCCCAACACGTAGCCCCGGAAGCCGGCATCGGCCAGCGCGGTTTCAAAATCGCCGGGTGCGAGCATGGCCAGCGTGGTGGGCCCTGCGGACACGCCGTGGGCCGAGAGCGGCTGGTGTCTGAACAGACTCGCCGACGACACCAGGCACATCTCACCGGGCAACACCCGGTACAGCTCCAGCGCCCGGCCATTGGCGCCGCTGCGCGAAACGCGCACCTCGCCCTGGATCACCATGGGGAAGCCCTGGCAAGTCTGGTTTTCCTGAAAGAGGGGTGTGCCGGCGGGCACCGTGATGGTTTGCAGGCGGGGCCACAACGCGGGCAGAGCTGCCAGCGCCGGATAGAGCGCGAGCAGTTCCTGCGAGGGGACGGCGGAGTTGTCGGCCATGCGCCATTCTATGATCGGATCTGGTCTCGATTGGCCGGTCCGCTGTGCGCCGATGATTCGAATGAATGGTTAAAGTTCGTTCAATTCGATTGAATGATGGCTTCAAGTGGTTTGAGCCTGAGGGGCCAGGGGTTTCTCTAAACTGTGGACCCTATGCAAGCCGCCCAACCCCGTTACCACTGGATCGCCCGATGGCTGCACGCTCTGCTGGGCGTGGCGCTGGTGGGTCTGTTCGCGGTGGGCCTTTACATGGCCGATCTGCCGTTTTCGCCCGACCGCCTCAAGCTCTACAACTGGCACAAATGGGCCGGTGTCACCATCTTGACGCTGTCGTTCGTGCGCCTGATGTGGCGCCTGACCCACCGTCCGCCGGCCCTGCCAGCCGCCATCGAGCAGGCCATGCCTGCGTGGCAACGCGGGGCTCACCAGGCGACCCACCTCGGCCTGTATGTGCTGTTCTTTGCGGTGCCACTCGCCGGCTGGGCCTACAGCTCGGCGGCTGGCTTCCCCATTGTGCCGTTTGGCCTGTTCCAGCTGCCCGATTTTGTGCCGGTGAGCGAAGGGCTGGCCGATTTCATGAAGCCCGTGCACCAATACGCGGCCTACAGCCTGGCGGCCCTGGTGGTCTTGCATGTGGCGGGGGCGTTGAAACACCATTTCATCGACCGCGATGCCTTGTTGAGGCGAATGGGCTTTGGCAGTGCTTAGGCACACCCCCTGCACCGCTTTGTGTCTTCCCCCTCCCGTTCCGGACGGGGGACGCTGCCTGTGGCCCGGCACAGCCGGTTCCACGGCAGCCCTGATAAAGGTTCGTGGTGATGCCGCATGTCTGCATTTTTTTGGAGTTGATTGATGAAGACCCGTTTTCTGTTTTCCTTCGCGCTGGCCGCTGCGGTCTCGATGCCAATCGCAGCACAGGCTCAACAGGCCTTGGTGCCCGCGCAGAGCGAGATCCTGTTTGTGAGCAAGCAGATGGGTGTGCCTGTCGAAGGCAAGTTCAAGACCTTCAGCGCACAGGTGGCATTTGATCCGGCCAAGCTGGCCACGAGCAAGATCGCTTTCACGGTGGACACAGGCAGCGCCGACATCGGCCGCGAAGCCAATGCCGAGTTGCCCAAGCCGGTGTGGTTCAATGTGGCGGCGTTCCCCAAGGCCACGTTCCAGTCGGGCAGCATCAAACGCATCGACACCTCAAAATTCGAGGTCGCCGGCAAGCTGAGCATCAAGGGGTTGAGCAGCGATGTGGTGGTACCGGTGACCCTGGCCCAGAGCGGTGCCAACACCACCGCCACAGGCGCTTTCCCCATCAAACGCCTGTCTTTCCGTATTGGAGAGCAGGAGTGGGCGGACACTTCCATGGTCGCCGACGAGGTGCAAGTCAAGTTCAAACTGGTCTTGACGGGCGTGCCCAAGCTTTGATTTTTGCCGCGTTTTGATATTGTTGTTCTTGTTGTGATTTAACCTGATGGATTGGAGAAACCCCATGCGCACTTCCCTGACTTTGCTGGCCGCGGCCGCCGTGTTGTCCACCGCGGGCATCGCCCAGGCGGCCGATTACGCCGTCGAGCCCACCCACACTTTCGCCACGTTCGAGATCGGCCACTTTGGCGCCAGCGTGAACCGCGCCCGTTTCGAAAAGAAAGAGGGCACGATCAGCTTCGACAAGGCCGCCAAAACCGGCAAGGTCGACATCAGCTTCGACATCGCCTCGGTGAGCTCCGGCACGGCCGCTTTCGACAAGCACCTGCAGAGCCCCGACATCCTGAATGCGGCCAAGTTTCCCAAGGCGCGCTTCGTCTCGGACAAGTTTGTCTTCAACGGTGACAAGGTCAGCGAAGTCATGGGCCAGTTGACGATTCTGGACAAGACCCAGCCCGTGACGCTCAAGGCCAACCAGTTCAACTGCTACGAAAGCCCCATGCTCAAGCGGGAAGTGTGCGGCGGCGACTTCGAGACCACCATCGACCGCACGGCCTTTGGCGTGAATTACGGCGTGGACTGGGGCTTCCCGAAGAACGTGCGCCTGGTGTTGCAGGTTGAGGCGGTAAGGCAGTAAGTTTCTGACTCCCCCCTGCGCCGCTTTGCGGCTTCCCCCCAGGGGGACCACGCTGGTGGCCCGGCGGAGCCGGTTCCTCGGCGTGTGCTGGTTTAAGACACGCGCGCCGGCTGCGTCGGCTGTTGCTCGCGTGATTGAAAAAATGCCCGCTGTTGCGGGCATTTTCATGGGCGCGTGGCGTGTTCCAGGCGGTCCAGGAAATGCAGGGCGTGCACACGCTCCGCTCCACACATCTCCTCACTGGGCGGCAGGGAACTGCACACCGCTGGACGTTCGGGTTGGCCGAACAGTTTGCACATCAGTGCATCGTCCAGGTGCGGACATGGCACACCCGCCGGCTTGCCGTTGGGCAAGCCTGGCATGGGGCTGCTGATCGAAGGCGCGATGCAGCAGGCGGCGCAGCCGGGACGACAGTCCATCACGCTTTCTGGAATTGCCGGGTAGCCCACAACACCTGGTCGACCACGGCCTTGGCATTGGCTTTGGCAAAGTCGGTGGACAGTTGGCCATCGGGATCAAACGCCTCAAAGGCCTTGGACAGGGCGAACTGTTTGGGCGCCACCCAGCATTGCAGGTTCAGCAGCAGCGGGGTGAGGTGGCTCAGGCTGCGCAGGCCGCCGAG
>JBFHEQ010000389.1:0-3720 GCA_041584075.1 Hydrogenophaga sp. | reverse complement strand
ATGCAGGACGAGGAACGCTGCCTGATTGCTGGCGCCTGTGCCTGCGGCAACCTCAAGTTCGACGCCAGAACGCGGGTGATCCCCATCTTGAGCCATGACGCCGCGCCCATGCAGCATTGTGCCAAGGCAGGTTACACCAGCCTGGTGAGCGTGCCGGTGCGCTTGCAGACGCGCCTGATCGGCGAGGTGGACCTGTTTTTCCGTGAGGAAGTGCAGCTCAATGCCGACGAGGTGGAGCTGCTCGATGCCCTTGCCAGCCATCTGGCCAGCGCCCTCGAGGGTTTGCGCGCGGCGGCCCTGGAGCGCGAGGCGGCGGTGGGCGAGGAGCGATCGCTGCTCGCGCGCGAGTTGCACGACTCCATCGCTCAGTCGCTGGCCTTCCTGAAAATCCAGGCCCAGCTGCTGCGCACGGCCGTGAACCGCGACCAGCCGGACAAGGTGCAGGCCTCGTTGAACGAGCTCGACGAAGGCCTGCGCGAAAGCATTGGCGACGTGCGGGAGCTCCTGGTGCACTTTCGCACGCGCACCAGCGCCGAGAACATCGAAGAAGCCCTGAACGAAACGCTGCAGAAATTCAAGCACCAGACCGGCCTGGCCGCAAGGCTGGACGTCCGGGGAGAAGGTCTCCCCCTGCCGCCCGATGTGCAGGTGCAGGTGCTGCATGTTGTGCAGGAGGCTTTGTCCAATGTGCGCAAACATGCGCAGGCCACGCAGGTCGTCCTCACGGTCGACAAAGGCGAAGCCTGGCGCTTCACGGTTGAGGACGATGGCACCGGTTTTGACAGCGGGGTCACGCTGAACGAGACCCATGTGGGTCGCAAGATCATGCAGGAGCGGGCCGGGCGCATCGGTGGCACCGTGGTGGTGAAGACCGCGCCGGGCACCGGCACACGCCTGGTGCTGACGCTGCCGGCCCACCCCGTGGCAGGAAAGGCTGCGCCTCCGCCAACCGAATGGCTCCCACCCATCCAGACCCTGGCCGCCCATGAATGAAGTCACCACGCCCCGCATCCAGCTGCTGCTGGTGGATGATCACAACCTTTTTCGTCGAGGATTGCGGGCACTGCTGGAGCAGGACGACCGTTTTGAAGTCTGTGCGGAAGCCGGGGATGTGGGCGAAGCGCTTCGACGGCTGGCCGAGGTCCGGCCCGACCTGATCTTGCTGGACAACCACCTGCCCGGTGTGCACGGGGTCAACGCCATCCCGGCGCTCAAAGAGGCATCGCCCGATGCGCGGGTGCTCATGCTGACCGTGAGCGAAAACGAACAAGACCTGGCTGCGGCCCTGCAGGCGGGCGCTGACGGCTACCTGCTCAAGACCGTCGAATCCGACCAGCTGTGTGACGCCATCGTCAAGGTGCTGGACGGCGAGTCCATCATCAGCCCCGAGATGATGACCAAGCTCGTCTCGGTGTTTCGTTCGAAACCCGCCTCCCACAATGCCCATGCCGCGCCAGGTCCAGTCGCGGGTGCCAGCGCCGTCCGGTCCCCCGACGGCTTGGAGACGCTGTCGCCCAGGGAGCGCGAGATTCTGTTGCTGATTGCGAGGGGCGACGCGAACAAGGTCATCGCCCGCGAGCTGAACATCGCCGAGACCACGGTGAAGATCCATGTGCAGCACATCCTGCGCAAGCTGGGCTTGAATTCGCGTGTGCAAGCCGCCGTTTACGCCACTTCACAGGGATTGACTTGATCTAGATCAAGTCGATCGATCATTCACCCCTTCATAGTTCTTCGGAACGATAGCTTGGGGTTGCCCGTAGTTCTTTCGATTGGCGCTTAAAGCCCCTTTGGTGGATGTTCAAGTCAGCCTGAACATCGGACAGTCGTTGCATGTCTTCTGGAGCAAGAACATGGCCTCTGAACTGAGCAACCAAAAGAAAGCCTGGTCGGTGCTGATTGTCAGTACCCTGGCCTTCACCGTGTGTTTCATGGTGTGGATGATGTTTGCCGTGGTCGGCATTCCACTGAAAAAAACCCTGGGGCTGAGCGCCACCGAATTCGGCCTGCTGACGGCCATGCCGGTGCTCTCGGGCTCCCTGGTGCGGGTGCCGCTGGGCATCTGGACCGACAAATACGGTGGCCGCATCGTGCTGGCGACGTTGCTGGCCGTCACGGTACCGGCCATCTGGTTCATGGCTTACGCCACCGAGTTCTGGCATTTCCTCGTGATCGGACTGGTGCTGGGCCTGGCCGGCGGATCGTTCTCCGTGGGTACACCCTATGTGGCACGCTGGTTCCCCAAGAACCGCCAGGGTCTGGCCATGGGCATTTTTGGTGCCGGTAACGCGGGTGCCGCGGTCAACAAGTTTGTGGCCCCTGCGATTCTGGTGGCCTTCGGCTGGACCATGGTGCCCAAGGTGTACGCTGCCATCATGCTCGGCACGGTGGTGCTGTTCTGGCTGTTCAGCCACCAGGACCCGGATCACCTGGTGCCGTCCAACACCAAGTTCACCGACCAGCTCAAGGCGTTGAAAGACCCCCGTGTGCTCAAGTACTGCCAGTACTACAGCATCGTCTTCGGTGGTTATGTGGCCCTGAGCCTGTGGATGGTCCAGTATTACGTCGGCGAGTACGGGCTCGACATCCGCGTGGCCGCTTTGCTGGCCGCCTGCTTCTCCCTGCCAGGCGGTGTCTTGCGCGCCGTGGGCGGTGCCATGTCCGACAAGTGGGGCGCCCACAGCGTCACCTGGTGGGTGATGTGGGTGAGCTGGATCTCGTTGTTCCTGCTGTCTTACCCCCAGACCGATTTCACGATCATGACGGTCAACGGCCCTTCCACCTTCCACATCGGTCTGAACGTCTACTGGTTCACCATCCTGATGTTTGTGCTGGGCATCGCCTTCGCATTCGGCAAGGCCAGCGTCTTCAAGTACATCGCCGACGACTACCCGAAAAACATCGGCGCCATCAGCGGCATTGTCGGCCTGGCCGGTGGCATGGGCGGCTTCATCCTGCCCATCCTGTTCGGCGTCCTGATGGACGTCACCGGCATCCGTTCCAGCGCCTTCATGCTGATGTATGGCGTGGTCTGGGTGTCGCTGATCTGGATGTACTGGACCGAAGTGCGCAAGGCCAGCCCCATGGGCGATGCGTCCAAAACCCTTTCTACCCAAAACTGAGCCTCCGGGCCAGGAAACACCATGAACAACAAAACCAACAGCGGTGCCGACATCGCCGACTGGCGACCCGAGGACGAAAAGTTCTGGGAAACCACGGGCAAAAAGATCGCTTACCGCAACCTCTGGATCTCGATTCCTGCCTTGCTCTGCGGTTTTGCCGTCTGGGGCATGTGGGGCATCATCACCGTGCAGATGATGAACCTGGGCTACCCGTTCAGCCAGGCCGAGCTGTTCACCCTGACCGCGATCGCCGGTCTGGCCGGCGCCACCATGCGCATCCCGGCTTCGTTTCTGATCCGGCTCGCCGGTGGGCGCAACACCATCTTCCTGACCACGGCGATGCTGCTGGCTCCGGCGATCGGCACAGGCATCGTGCTGCAGCACCCGGAGTGGCCGCTGTGGTCATTCCAGTTGATGGCATTGTGGTGTGGCGTGGGTGGCGGCAACTTTGCGTCGTCGATGTCCAATATTTCCACCTTCTTTCCCAAGCGCCTGCAAGGCACCGGCCTGGGCCTGAATGCCGGCCTGGGCAATTTCGGTGTGACCACCATGCAGATCGTGATCCCGCTGGTGATGACCGTCCCCCTGCTGGGTGCGT
>JBFHEQ010000388.1:0-3722 GCA_041584075.1 Hydrogenophaga sp. | reverse complement strand
TGGGGCACCCACCTGGTGCGGGCCGGCGTGCTGCGTGTCTTCGGCAGCAGCCTTCGCGGCATATTGGCGGCCAGCACCGGCAACCGGTTCACCGCCGCCCTCTCGGGCCTGGGCGTCACGACCGTAGTGCAGTCGAGCACCGCCACCGCCCTCATCACCGCTTCTTTCGTGGAGCGGGGGCTGATCCTGCTGCCGGCGGCCCTGGCCGTGATGCTGGGCGCCGATGTGGGCACCGCCGTGATGGCGGTCGTCTTCTCCTTCGACCTGTCCTGGCTGTCGCCGCTGTGCATCTTTGTGGGCGTCACCCTGTTCATCGCCCGCCGGGGCTCGCGCGCAGGCGATGTGGGCCGTTTGTTGATCGGCCTGGGCCTGATCCTGCTGGCGCTGAAACTGGTCAGTCAGAGCACGGCCCAGCTCACCAGCAACCCCGCCGTGCAGATGATGCTGGCCTCGCTCACCAGCGATCGCCTACTGGAAATCCTGCTGGGGGCCACGCTCGCCGTGCTGGCCTACTCCAGCCTCGCCGTGGTGCTGCTGACGGCCACACTGGCCACCCAGGTGGTGGGCGTCGACGTGGCGCTGGGCCTGGTGCTGGGCGCCAATCTGGGCAGCGGACTGCTCGCCGTGCTCACGACCCTCAAAGCCGGCCGCGCCACGCGCCAGGTGCCGCTGGGCAACCTGCTGTTCAAGCTCATGGGGGTTGCCATCACGCCGCTGCTCATCCCGTTCTGGTTGTTGTGGGTACAACCCCGGGTGCCCGACCCGGCCACGCTCACCGTGCTGTTCCACCTGAGCTTCAACCTGCTGGTGTGCGTGCTGTTCATCGGCCTGACCCGGCCTGTGGGGCAGCTGGTGGAAAAGATGCTCCCATTGCAGGACAGCGGCGACGCGCTCGACCGACCCAATCACCTCGACCCTTCAGCCTTGGCGACGCCTTCGCTGGCCATTTCGTGCGCCGCGCGCGAAGCGTTGCACCAGGCCGATCTGGTCGAGACCATGTTGCGCGGCGTGATCACGGTCATCAAGACCAACGATCTGCAGCTCTCCCAGGATCTGCGCAAGCTCGATGACGCCGTCGACTCGCTGTACACCGCCATCAAGTATTACCTGACCAAGCTTTCGCGCGAACAGCTCGACGACGCCGAGAGCAAGCGCTGGACTGACATCATCAGTTTCACCATCAACATGGAGCAGATCGGTGACATGGTTGAACGCGTGCTGTTGAGCATCGAGGACAAAAAAATCCGCAAGGGCCGTGCGTTTTCCGAAGCGGGCATGATCGAAATCGAAGCCATGCACGAACGCCTCCTGACCAACCTGCGCCAGGCCATGAGTGTGTTTCTCACCGGCAATGTGCACGATGCCCAGCGCCTGCTCCGGGAAAAGGGGCGCTTCCGCGACCTCGAACGCGAGTACGCCAGCACCCACCTGGACCGCCTGTCGGCGCAGTCCATGGCGAGCATGGAAACGAGTTCGCTGCACATCGATCTGATCAGCGATTTCAAGCGCATCAATTCCAACATCTGCTCGCTGGCCTACCCCATCCTCGATTCGGCGGGCGTGCTCCCGTCCAGCCGGCTGCACAAGCCGGAAGCCGCGCCCGGTACGGCCGAACACCCCCGTTGACGATGGTGTGGTGTGGCGCGCTATCTGGAACATAGAAGCGTGTCTTTTTGACCATGACTTGGTTGCAAATCCGCGCAACAGCGGTGCTATTGCCGTGGTTTGCGCCTCGCCCTGGCCAAAGATCCATCGCTTTTATCTGTTCCATCAACCACGCCACACCACACTGGCCCCTGTGCTAATCTGATGCAATTGCCTCCCGCGCAGCCACGCGCGGAGCGGCACAACAAGGAGACCCCCATGCCCGGATTGCTGCCCCATATCGACCCCGACGGTCTGCTCGAATTTTCGGTGGTTTACACCGACCGCGCGCTCAACCACATGTCCAAGCGCTTCCAGGGCGTGATGACCGACATTTCAGCCATGCTCAAGCGCGTTTATGGCGCTCACTCTGCGGTGCTCGTGCCCGGCAGCGGCACCTTTGGCATGGAGTCGGTGGCGCGTCAATTTGCCCACGGGCAGCATGTGATGGTGATCCGCAACGGCTGGTTCAGCTACCGCTGGACGCAGATTTTTGACATGGGATCGATCCCGGCCAGCCACACCGTCCTGAAAGCCCGGCGCACCGGAGAAGGTGCCCAGGCCCCCTGGGCGCCGGCCCCGATCGAAGAAGTGACCGCAGCGATCGCCAAAGAAAAGCCCGCCCTGGTCTTTGCCCCCCACGTGGAAACCGCGGCCGGCATGATGCTGCCCGACGACTACCTCAAAGCCGTGGCCGACGCCGTGCACGCCGCGGGCGGTCTGTTTGTGCTCGACTGCATCGCGTCGGGCGCCATGTGGGTGGACATGAAGGCCACCGGTGTCGACATCCTGATTTCCGCCCCCCAGAAGGGCTGGAGCAGCTCACCCTGCTGTGCCATGGTGATGCTGAGCGAACGCGCCCGCAAGGCCATCGACGCCACCCAGAGCACCACCTTCGCCATGGACCTCAAGAAGTGGCTGCAGATCATGGAAACCTACGAAGGCGGCGGCCACGCCTACCACACCACCCTGCCCACCGACGCGCTCGTGCGGCTGCGCGACACCATGAAAGAAACCGACGCCTATGGTTACGCCCGGGTGCGGGAGGAACAGATGGCGCTGGGCAAAGGTGTGCGTGCACTGGTGGAGCGCCACGGCTTCCCCAGCGTGTCGGCGCCCGGTTTCCAGGCCCCTGGTGTGGTGGTCAGCTACACCACCGACCCGGAGATCCAGTCCAGCAAAAAATTCCTGGCAGCAGGCCTGCAGGCGGCGGCCGGCGTGCCCCTGCAATGCGACGAACCCGCAGACTTCAAGACATTCCGCCTGGGCCTGTTCGGCCTGGACAAATGGCACGACGTGGATGCAACCCTGCAGCGACTGGAAGCAGCGCTGTCCCAGGTTGCGCCCATGGCAGAGACCGCCTGAACCGGTAAGCTTGCTTCAAACCATGCTCCGAAGGGGAAACACAGCACCCTGATTCAATGAGTTTTTAAGAACTACAATCATCGGGTTTTATTCAGATCTTTGGGTCTAAATAATTCATTTTCAAGGATGATGGGGAAGCATCACAAACCGGCTCAGGCCGGTTTGCTGCTTTCTGCGTGCTGTTGAAGCCATCCCGTTCTCACATGTTTCATTCAGGGAGTTTTCATGAAAACCATTGTTACGTTGATCGCCGCAGCCACCATGGGCTTGCTGTCCGTTTCCGCCCATGCCCAGGCGGTTGAAAAGAAGGCTGCCGGCGGCGCTGCCAAAGCCGAAGGCTATGTGGGCAAGGGCCTGAGCAAAGCGGGGCTGGCCAATGAGGGCCTGTACGCCGAGCTGGGCCTGAGCCTGTTGAACTACAAGATTTCGGACTACGGCATTTCGGCCAAGCCCATCATGCTGCGTGCCATCGCGGGTTACGACTTCCACCCCAACCTGGCGGTTGAAGGCATGCTGGGCTTGGGTCTGCGCGGCAACAGCGGCGTGGGCTACTACGGCAGCGCCTACAACGTCAGCGCCGGCACCATGATCGGCGCCTACGCCAAGCCGCGCCTGCAGGTCGGCAATACCCTGGAGGTGTTTGGTCGCGTGGGCCTGGTCAATACCTCTTCCAGCGTGCGTGGCTACAACGGCACCGATGGCGGCGCCGGCCT
>JBFHEQ010000387.1:0-3728 GCA_041584075.1 Hydrogenophaga sp. | reverse complement strand
TGAGCAAGGGCGTGGCGCTGGAGACGGCTGCTCAAGGCATCACCGTGAACTGCGTCTGCCCGGGCTGGACCGACACCCCCATCATCGCGCCGCAAATCGAAGCCCGCGCCGCCCAGCACGGCGGCGACCGCGACGCTGGCATCCGCGATCTGCTGCGCGAAAAGCAGCCCAACCTGACCCTCTTGCCACCCGAGCGCATTGGCGATGTGGTGGCCTTTCTCTGTGGCGACGCTGCCGCCGGCATCACCGGCGTGGCCCTGCCCGTGGATGGCGGCTGGACCGCGCAATAAGGCCCTGGCCAGCTCGACAGCCGAGCGCCAACCCATGGCCACGACCTAGGGAAAGTCCTAGGCGGGGAGACCCCCGAATTGTCGTCCAACCGACAACATAACGTCAAACTTCGGCCTACCATGGGCCCCAGAATGATTCGACGTGACCGTTGAAGGGGACCAAAGCCCTTCCGGCTGCGGACCCTGGAGACACACATGCAAACGACTTTCCCCCGGCTCTTGCTGGACCACGCCAAAAGCCGCCCCACCGGCGCGGCCATGCGTGAAAAGGAATACGGTATCTGGCAAACCACGACCTGGGCCGACATGGCCAAACTGGTCGAAGCCATCGCCTGCGGCCTGCACCAAGCCGGTCTGCAGCGCGGTGAGCACATGGTGGTCATCGGCGCCAACCGGCCCCGCCTCTACGCCACCATGCTGGCCGCCCAGTCGCTGGGGGCCATCCCTGTGCCGCTGTACCAGGATGCCGTGGGCGGCGAATGTGTCTACCCCATCAACAATGCCGATGTGCGCTTTGCTGTGGTCGAAGACCAGGAGCAGGTCGACAAGATGCTG
Organism: Hydrogenophaga sp.; assembly: GCA_041584075.1. GTDB lineage: Bacteria > Pseudomonadota > Gammaproteobacteria > Burkholderiales > Burkholderiaceae_C > Hydrogenophaga. Next base: position 2,883 of record JBFHEQ010000387.1, on the reverse strand, counting down.
GAGATCCGCGAAGAGTGCCCGCAGCTCAGCCACATCTTCTTTGACGATCCGCGCGGACTGCGCAAGTACGACGAACCGGGCCTGAGCGCCATGGAAGAGCTGATCGCCGCAGGCCAGGCGTTCGCCAAAATCCACCCCGAGCTGTTCCAGAACGAAGTGAACAAGGCCAGCCCCAGCGACGTGGCGTCCATGTTCTTCACCTCAGGCACCACGGGCAAGCCCAAGGGTGTGGTCCACACCCACGCCACCCTGATCGACCGCGCGGCGGTGGGCGCCAAATTCGACAAGCTCACGGCATCCGACGAGGTGCTGGCCTACCTGCCGCCCGCCTGGATTGGCCAGAACATCTTCTCCTACGCCCAGTGGCTGGTGGCCGGTTACGTGGTCAATTGCCCGGAATCCGGCGCGACCGTGTCCATCGACCTGAACGAGGTGGGGCCCACCTACTACTTCGCGCCTCCACGCGTCTTTGAAGGCCTGTTGACCACGGTGATGATCCGCATGGAAGACGCGGGCGCCATCAAACGCAAGATGTTCCACGCCTGCATGGCGCTGGCCCAGCGCGTGGGCCCCGACCGCATGGACGGCAAGGCCATCGGCATGATGGACTCCATCAAATACGCCCTGGGCAACTTCTTTGTCTACGGCCCCTTGCGCAACACCCTGGGCTTCAGCCGGGTGCGGGTGGCCTACACCGCCGGTGAGGCGATCGGCCCCGACCTGTTCAGCTTCTACCGCTCCATCGGCATCAACCTCAAACAGCTCTACGGATCGACCGAGACGGCAGTGTTCGTGTGCCTGCAGCCCGACCACGAAGCACGCGCCGACACCGTGGGTGTGCCGTGTGAGGGCGTGGAAATCAAACTGGCCGACAACGGCGAAATCCTGGTGAAGTCGCCGGGCTTGCTCAAGGAATACTACAAAAACCCCGAGGCCACGGCCGAGGTGCTCACGCCCGATGGCTGGTACCACACCAGCGACGCCGGCTTCATTGATGCATCGGGCCACCTCAAGATCATCGACCGCGTCAAAGACGTGGGCCGCATCAAGGGCGGTACCTTCGACAACGCCATGTTCGCGCCCAAATACGTCGAGAACAAACTCAAGTTTTTCTCGTACATCAAAGAGGCCGTGGCCTACGGCGACCAGCGCGAGAAGGTGTGCGTGATGATCAATATCGACATGGAGGCCGTGGGCAACTGGGCCGAGCGCCGCAACCTGCCCTACGCGGGCTACACCGATCTGGCGCAGAAGCCCGAGGTCTATGAATTGATCCGCGACTGCGTCGAAAAGGTCAACGCCGACCTGAGCCGCGATGAGCTGCTGGCGGGCAGCCAGGTGAGCCGATTCCTCGTGCTGCACAAAGAGCTCGACGCCGACGACGGAGAGCTCACCCGCACCAACAAGGTTCGCCGTGGCTTCATCGGCGAAAAATACAACGTGCTGATCGACGCCCTCTACGGCGGCAAGACCGAGCAGTACATCGAAACCCAGGTGAAGTTCGAAGACGGTCGCACGGGCAGCGTGAGCGCAACGCTCCGGGTCGATGACGCCAAGACCTTCGCCCAGGTGAAGGCGGCGGCATGAGCTCAGTCGCCCCTCCCCTCCAACTGACGCACCCCCCTCGAACCGCCGGCAGGCTCAGCACGAGCGGATGGCAACCTGGACGGAATTTTGTATGAGCGATAAAAAAATCGGCGACGTCATTCTCGACGTCAACAACATCAGCCTGCGTTTCGGCGGCGTCAATGCGCTGACCGACATCTCCTTCAACGTCAAGGAGCACGAAGTGCGCGCCATCATTGGCCCCAATGGCGCGGGCAAGAGCTCCATGCTCAACTGCATCAACGGCGTTTACACCCCACAAGAAGGGTCTATCACCTTCCGGGGACAGAAGTTTGACCACATGAGCTCACGACAGGTGGCAGAGATGGGCATCGGCCGCACCTTCCAGAACCTGGCGCTGTTCAAGGGCATGAGCGTGATCGACAACATCATGACCGGCCGCAACCTGCGCATCAAGAGCAACATCTTTCTGCAGGCCCTGCGCATCGGACCCGCGCAAAAAGAAGAAGAGCAGCACCGCGAATACGTAGAGCACATCATCGACTTTCTGGAAATCCAGGCCTACCGCAAAACACCCGTGGGCCAGTTGCCCTACGGTCTGCAAAAGCGGGTGGACCTGGGCCGTGCACTCGCCATGGAGCCCCAGGTGATGCTGCTCGATGAGCCCATGGCCGGCATGAACCTGGAAGAGAAGCAAGACATGAGCCGCTTCATTCTGGATGTGAACGACGAGTTCGGCACCACCATGGTCCTGATCGAACACGACATGGGCGTGGTGATGGATATCTCCGACCGCGTGGTGGTGCTCGACTACGGCAAGAAGATCGGAGACGGTACGCCCGAAGAAGTGCGCAACAACGAAGAAGTCATCAGCGCGTACCTCGGTACGAGCCACTGAACGGAGACAACATCATGGGTTTTTTCATTGAAGCACTGATTGGCGGTCTGATGGCCGGCATGCTCTATTCGCTGGTGGCGCTGGGTTTTGTCCTGATCTACAAAGCTTCCGGCGTTTTCAACTTCGCCCAAGGCGCGATGGTGCTCTTCGCCGCGCTGGCCATGGCCCGGTTTGCCGAATGGATTCCCGCGTGGCTGGGCATGGAGAGCAAGCTGATGGGCAACGTGATCGCGTTCGCCTTGGCGGGTTGCGTGATGTTTGTACTGGCCTGGCTGATCGAGCGCCTCGTCTTGCGCCACCTGGTCAACCAGGAGGGTGTGACCCTGCTGATGGCGACGTTGGGCATCACCTATTTCCTCGACGGACTGGGCCAAACGCTGTTTGGCAGCGACATCTACCAGATCGACGTGGGCATGCCC
>JBFHEQ010000386.1:0-3730 GCA_041584075.1 Hydrogenophaga sp. | reverse complement strand
CCAGTTCGCAGTTGCGTGGCCGCCCGGGCAGACATCTGAGGACCACTGAAAGCCTGCCGCCCTTGGGGCTGGCGGGCTTTTTTTCGTTTGTCACCAGAAGCCTGTCGGACTTGGGGCGTCGATACCGAAAGTCGGCCCTGGCGACGACAGTATTCGCCGCTTTTGCAGCCCCATAGCCCGGCCATGGTGCAAGAAAACGGTGAAAAATGGACCGCTGCGGTCGATTTGCAGCCGACGACTCCCACGCCCTAGGGTAAACCCCTGCGCCTGCAGTAAGTGGCTGTTACCCCCCGGTGCGTCAGAAACCAAAAATGGAGCTTCCATCCACCCCGCTTGAGGAGACACCCATGGGCAAGAAACTGTTGATGATTTGTGGCGATTACTGCGAAGACTACGAAACCATGGTGCCGTTCCAGGCGCTGCAGGCCGTGGGCCACACGGTCCACGCCGTGGCGCCAGACAAGGCCGCCGGCGACTTCATCCACACAGCCATCCACGATTTCGAGGGGGCACAGACCTACAGCGAAAAGCCCGGCCACCGCTTCACGCTCAACGCCAGCTTCGCCGAGGTGAAGCCCGAGAACTACGACGCGCTGGTGATCCCCGGTGGGCGGGGCCCGGAATACCTGCGCATGCATGCCAGCGTGATGGCCATGGTGAAGCACTTCACCTCCACTGGCAAACCGGTGGCCGCCGTCTGCCACGGCGCCCAGCTGCTGGCCGCCACCGGCGACATCCAGGGTCGCACGATCTCGGCCTACCCGGCCTGTCAGGTGGAGGTGGAGCTCGCTGGCGCCACCTACGCCAACATCCCGGTGGACCAGGCCGTGACCGACGGCCCCTTCGTCACGGCGCCGGCCTGGCCCGCCCACCCTGCCTGGATCGCGCAGTTTCTGGCGGTGCTGGGCACGCGAATCAGCCACTGAAATCGAAGGGGGCCGGGGCCAGCGCGGTGAGGCGGGGTTGCCATCCAACCCGGTTCACGCCCACAATGACCCGCCGTTCTTTGCCCTCAACAGGAGCCCACGCATGTGTGAGATCTTCATCAGCGCCAACCCCGAAACCTATGCCAGCCGCACCCGTTCCGTGCGCCTGCATGGTGTGGTCACCAGCATCCGTCTGGAGAACCTGTACTGGGAGGTGCTGGAGGAGATCGGCCTGCGCGACAACATGAGCGTGGTACAGCTGATCGAACGGCTGTACGACGAGCTGGTGGTGGCGCGTGGCGACGTGGGCAACTTCGCGTCGTTCCTGCGGGTGAGCGCTCTGCGCTACATGGCGTTGCAGGCCCACCACCGCATCCCCATGGACAACGCGATCCCGATCCGCTCGCTCGATGCCAAGGCGGTGCTCCACGAACTGCCTGGCCATTGGTCTCTGCCTCAGCCCGAGTCCAGGAACAGCAATGTGTTGAAGTTGCGACGTCAGGTCTGAAGCCCCGCCCTGAAAATGGGTCGGCCAACCAGACTGAGGGCCCGAAAAAGCCACCTGCGCGCACTCAAGTTCGCTGTTCCAGCTGCCGATATCTAGGGAAAACCCTAGGACTCACCGGTGGACACTGCACTCAATCCCTCCTCCCTGCCCGACGACCTCGGCACCTATCTCTCGCAGATGGTGACCCATGGTGCCTCGGACCTGTTCCTGTCCAGCGGCGCGCCGGCTTCGCTCAAAATCCAGGGCGCCGTCAAGCGTTTGCCCGAAGCCGCACTCCATGGCAGCCAGGTCCAGAGGTTGGCGTATTCCGTGATGCGCGAGACCCAGATCCGCGCCTTTGAAGCCACCATGGAATGCGACCTGGCCATCGCCATCGACGGCCTGGGGCGCTTTCGTGTCAACGTCTACCGGCAACGCGGCGGGGTGGCGGTGGTCGTGCGACACGTCAATGCCAAAATTCCGTCCCTGGACGCCTTGAAGCTCCCTCCGGTGCTGAGCCGGCTCGCCATGCTCAAGCGGGGTCTGGTGCTGGTGGTCGGTGCGGCGGGTTCGGGCAAGTCCACATCGCTGGCCGCCATGCTCAACTTCCGCAACCAGAACAGCCCCGGCCACATCCTCACGGTGGAAGACCCGATGGAGTTCGAGCACAGCCATGGTCAGTCCATCGTCGACCAGCGCGAAGTGGGGCTGGACACCCAGTCGTTCGACGAAGCCCTGCGCCATGCCATGCGCGAGGCACCCGACGTGATCATGATCGGCGAAATCCGCGACCGCGAGACCATGCAGCACGCCCTGGCCTACGCCGAAACCGGCCACCTCTGTGTGTCCACGCTGCACGCCAACAACGCCAACCAGGCGGCGCAGCGCATCCTCAACTTCTTCCCCGAAGCCGCACACAAACAGGTGTTGATGGACCTCTCACTCAATCTCAAAGGGGTCGTGGGGCAACGCCTGTTCCGGGGTGCTCACAACCGGCTCGTGCCCGCCGTGGAAGTGATGCTGCTCTCCCCCTACGTCGCCGACCTGATCCAGAAAGGGCAGATCGACGGCATCAAAGACGTGATGGCCAAGAGCAACGAGCTGGGCATGGTCACGTTTGACCAGTCGCTCTACGCCCTGTACCAGAACGGCGACATCACCGAAGAGCAGGCGCTGGACCACGCCGATTCGCGCACCGATCTTTCCTTGCGCATCCGCCTGCACCACCACCAGCGACCCGATACCTCCGGCTTGCACATGGCCTCCGCCTGACCACGGCGAACGCCGGGCTTCCCTTCAGGCGCCGCGCTCGCAATGCCCCTGCGAAGTGGCCAGACCGCGGAAATCGCTGGTCCAGGTCTGGGTCGCGGTGTCGATCTGGATGCGCTCGTTGTCCATGGAGGTGAGGATCACTGTGCCCCGCACGGAAAACGCATACACCGGCACCCCATCGATCGCCACCGACTGCACCCGCTTCTCGTCGTAACCGATCTCCACGGTGCGCTTCCACACCGAACGTGCCGGCAGGTAAGCCGCCTCGCACACCAGCAACACGCGGTCGGTGAGCGGTTTGTCTGCTGTGGCGGGCAACGGCGCTGGCGGGGTCTCGGCGGCTGAGGCCGGCGCGCTCGCCGCCACTGGAGCGGGTGCCTCGGCAACCCGGGCGGGAGGTTTGGAGGCGGTGACCGCCCCGGCCACCCCCATACCGCCCAACGCAACGCAAGCGCCGATCAGGCCCCCCAGCCAAGGACGCATCACTCCGCGCCTCCACCCTGGGCCAGCCGCTCGCTTTTCCAGTACACGTCATCGCCGCCGTTCATGCGGTTGAGCACCCGGGCCAGCACAAACATCAGGTCGCTGAGCCGGTTGAGGTACTGGCGCGGGGTTTCCTTGATCGCTTCCTCGGCGCCCAGCGCCACCACAGCGCGTTCAGCGCGACGCGCCACGGTGCGGCAGACGTGGGCCTGGGAAGCGGCCCGGTTGCCGGCGGGCAAGATGAACTCCTGCAGGCGGGGCAGCTGCTCGTTGTGATCGGCCAGGGCCTCGTCCAGCGCGATCACGGCCTCCGCCTTGAGCAGCTCAAAACCCGGGATCGACAACTCGCCGCCCAGGTTGAACAGCTGGTGCTGGATCTCGACCAGCAACGCACGCACGTCGGGCGGCAAGGTTTCGCACAACAACACACCGATGTGGGAGTTGAGCTCGTCCACATCGCCCATGGCGTGCACGCGCAGACTGTGTTTGGAGACGCGGGTGTTGTCGCCCAGCCCGGTGGTGCCGGCGTCTCCGGTGCGGGTGGCGATCTGGCTCAGGCGGT
>JBFHEQ010000385.1:0-3749 GCA_041584075.1 Hydrogenophaga sp. | reverse complement strand
CTCGACGACGTGGAAGGCCCGGCCACGGCCGAGCCGCTGGCCAGTGATGTCTCGTTGCTCGACCGCCAGCAAGCCTTCGGCACCACCCAGGAAGACATGAAGTTCTTGTTGGCGCCCATGGCCGCCGCCGGCGAAGAAGCTCTGGGTTCCATGGGCAATGACAGCCCTCTGGCCGTTTTGTCCGACAAAAACAAGCCGCTTTACAACTACTTCAAACAGTTGTTCGCGCAGGTGACGAACCCGCCGATTGACCCGATCCGCGAAGCCATCGTGATGTCGCTGGTGTCGTTCATCGGCCCCAAGCCCAACCTGCTCGACATCAACCAGGTGAACCCGCCGATGCGCCTGGAGGTGAGCCAGCCGGTATTGGACTTCGCCGACATGGAGAAGCTGCGCCACATCGACACCTTCACCAAAGGAAAATTCCGCAGCCATGTGCTTGACATCACCTATCCGGTGACTTGGGGGCGCGAAGGTGTGGAGGCCAAGCTGGCATCACTGTGCGCCGAGGCGGTGGATGCCATCAAGGGCGGCAAGAACATCCTGATCGTGAGCGACCGCAAGGTCAGTGCCGCGCAGGTGGCGATTCCTGCGCTGCTGGCTTTGTCCGCCATTCACCAGCATCTGGTGCGCGAAGGTTTGCGCACCACGGCAGGTCTGGTGGTGGAGACCGGCACCGCGCGCGAAGTGCACCATTTCGCGGTGCTGGCCGGCTATGGCGCCGAGGCGGTTCACCCCTACCTCGCGATGGAAGCCCTCGCGAAGATGCACAAGGATCTGCCTGGCGACCTGAGCGCCGAAAAGGCGATCTACAACTACGTGAAGGCCATTGGCAAGGGTTTGTCGAAAATCATGTCCAAGATGGGCGTGTCGACCTACATGTCGTATTGCGGTGCGCAACTGTTCGAAGCCATTGGTCTCAACACCGATACCGTTGGCAAGTACTTCACCGGCACGCCCAGTCGCGTCCAGGGCATCGGCGTCTTCCAGATTGCAGAAGAAGCCATTCGCATGCACAAAGCGGCCTTCGGTGACGACCCGGTGCTTGAGACCATGCTGGATGCGGGTGGTGAATACGCGTGGCGCACGCGTGGCGAGGAGCACATGTGGACGCCGGATGCCATAGCCAAGCTTCAGCACAGTGCCCGCTCCAATAACTGGAGCACCTACAAGGAGTACGCCCAGATCATCAACGACCAGAGCAAGCGCCACATGACGCTGCGTGGTCTGTTTGAGTTCAAGATCGATCCTTCAAAAGCCGTTTCCATTGATGAAGTGGAGCCTGCGAAAGAGATTGTCAAGCGTTTCGCCACCGGAGCGATGTCGTTGGGCTCGATCTCCACTGAGGCGCACTCTACCTTGGCAGTGGCCATGAACCGCATCGGCGGCAAGAGCAACACTGGTGAAGGCGGCGAAGACGCCAAGCGCTATCGCAATGAGCTCAAGGGCATCCCGATCAAGCAAGGTCAGACCATGTCGGACCTGCTCGGCAAGGAAGTTTTTGAAGTGGATTACGAGTTGCAAGAGGGCGATTCCATGCGTTCGCGCATCAAGCAAGTGGCTTCGGGTCGCTTTGGTGTGACCGCGGAATATCTCAACAGCGCAGACCAGATCCAGATCAAGATGGCCCAGGGTGCCAAGCCGGGAGAGGGCGGCCAACTGCCCGGCGGCAAAGTATCGGACTACATCGGCAAACTCCGCCACAGCGTGCCAGGCGTGGGTCTGATTTCCCCGCCACCGCACCACGACATTTATTCGATCGAAGACTTGGCGCAACTGATTCATGACCTGAAGAACGTCGCGCCGCACAGCTCGATCAGCGTGAAACTGGTGTCCGAAATCGGCGTGGGAACCATCGCCACCGGCGTAGCGAAGTGCAAAGCCGACCACGTAGTGATTGCGGGCCACGACGGTGGCACGGGCGCATCGCCATGGTCGTCGATCAAGCACGCGGGTTCACCTTGGGAAATCGGTCTCGCCGAAACGCAGCAAACGCTGGTGATCAACCGTTTGCGCAGCCGCATCCGCGTGCAGGCCGATGGCCAAATGAAGACCGGTCGCGATGTGGTGATCGGCGCGCTGTTGGGTGCCGACGAATTCGGATTCGCAACTGCTCCATTGGTGGTTGAAGGCTGCATCATGATGCGCAAATGCCACCTGAACACCTGCCCGGTGGGCGTGGCCACGCAGGATCCCGAGCTGCGCAAGAAATTCACCGGCAAGCCGGAGCACGTGGTGAACTACTTCTTTCACATCGCTGAAGAAGCACGGCAGATCATGGCCCAGCTGGGCATCCGAACCTTTGACGAGTTGATCGGCCGCGCCGATTTGCTCGACATGCGCCAAGGTATCGAGCACTGGAAAGCCAAGGGTCTCGACTTCAGCCGCTTGCTGGCGGTGCCGAACGTGCCAGCCGATGTGCCTCGTTTGCACACCGAAGGCCAGAACCACGGTCTTGAAAAGGCGCTCGACAATGTGTTGATCGCCAAGTCGCGCGCGGCCATCGACAAGGGCGAGCGGGTCAAGTTCCTCGAGACGGCGCGCAACGTGAACCGCTCGGTTGGCGCCATGCTTTCAGGCGCGGTCACCAAGGTGCACCCCGAGGGTTTGCCGGATGACACCATCCACATCCAGCTCGAAGGCACGGGCGGCCAGTCGTTCGGCGCGTTCCTGACCAATGGCATCACGCTGTATCTGATCGGTGACGCCAACGATTACACCGGCAAAGGCCTCTCGGGCGGCCGCGTGGTGGTGCGACCCAGCATCGATTTCCGCGGCGAGTCGGCGCGCAACATCATCGTGGGCAACACGGTCATGTACGGCGCGACCTCGGGCGAAGCGTATTTCAGCGGTGTGGCCGGTGAGCGTTTCGCAGTGCGTCTGTCGGGCGCCACGACGGTGGTCGAGGGCACAGGCGACCACGGTTGCGAATACATGACGGGCGGCACCGTGGTGGTGCTCGGCAAGACCGGGCGCAACTTCGCAGCCGGCATGAGCGGCGGCGTGGCGTACATCTACGACGAAGACGGCAGCTTTGCCGAGCGCTGCAACATGGCCATGGTCAGTATCGACAAGGTTTTGACCACGGCCGAGCAGACCGCTCAGGTGGACCGCGCGATTTGGCACCGAGACCAGACCGACGAAGCGCAGCTGAAGAAGCTGCTCGAAGACCACAACCGCTGGACCGGAAGCAAGCGCGCGCGCGAGTTGCTCGATAACTGGGCTCAGGCCCGCGGCAAGTTCGTCAAGGTGTTCCCGAACGAATACAAGCGTGCCCTGGGCGAAATCCACGCACGCAAAGAAGCTGCCGAGGTGACCACCAAGGCCCAGGCAACCGCCAAGAAAAAGACGGCTTCTGCCAAATAAACAAGCCCGAGAAAAGGACACACATCATGGGAAAAGTCACTGGCTTCATGGAGTACGAACGCCTGGAAGAGGGCTACAAGCCCGTCGCCGATCGTTTGAAGGACTACAAAGAGTTTGTTATCGGCCTGGATGATGGCAAAGCGAAGGTTCAGGCTGCGCGCTGCATGGACTGTGGCACGCCGTTTTGCAACAGCGGTTGTCCTGTCAACAACATCATTCCGGACTTCAACGATCTGGTGTACCAAGGCGATTGGCAAAACGCCATCACTGTCTTGCACAGCACCAACAACTTCCCCGAGTTCACCGGCCGCATTTGCCCGGCACCTTGTGAAGCCGCTTGCACGGTGAACGTGAACGGTGATGCCGTGGGCATCAAGAGCATT
>JBFHEQ010000384.1:0-3754 GCA_041584075.1 Hydrogenophaga sp. | reverse complement strand
GGATGCGAGCACCTGGGTCCTGACCCTGCTCTCCGCGCCAGCAGCGCCCATCGCTTTGCGCGCCGAAATCTGGCGCAACCATGAAACCCTGGCGGGCACACTCGTTCGCACCGCCGGTTTTTGTGAGTCTCAGGGCACACTGACTGGCCATGACGGACCGACGCGCCCGGTCGAGGCATCGGACCCCATCGCGGCGGCCTGGCGCACCGCTGTGGCCCAGACCGACGGGCAGCTGGCCGACTGGAACACCCTTGGCGAGATACAGACGCTGCGGGCGGCGGGCATCCATTCGGTGCTCACGCTGCCCATCGTGGTGGACGATGCCGTGCAGGAAGTGGTGGCTTTGTACTTCGGCGGTGCTTGAGCGGACAGCGCCACAATGGACGCGCGCAAACGGCGAACACCCCGCGAATGCCCCGGTTGCGCGCAGGTTCAGGACGGGTCGACAGGCACCACCATTTCCTTGAACACGCCACCGCCCTCCACCGAGCCCTGGGACGCGCCCTCACCCAGGGTCATGCGCTCACACGAGGCCCGGTCGATCGCGTCTTTGTGGACTTCGCACCGCGCCAGCGCATTGCGCCGCAGCACCTCGGGTGAGGCAGACCCGGCCAGGGTGCCGCGCAAGGCGGCCTGACGCGCTGCACCGGCCTCCTTGAGGCAAGTCTCACGCGCCGGGGAGTCGCCTTGCAAGGCCATACAAAGCTTGCGATCAGCCTGGTATTGCGCCTGGATGGCTTCACGATCGGGGGCGGCCCACGCAGCACCGAAAGGCGCCGCCAAAAGCACAGTACACAGCATTGCGTGGAGGGGATGCAAGCTTGAACTTGAAGTCGGTTTCATGGTGTAGCTCCTGAAAAGGGTTGGTGTCGGACGGGGCCAAAGCCTTTGCGCGACGTCGCAACCCCGTGTGATGAAGGCCATCCTGCAAGCAAGGACGTCCGCCTCAGGTCCGACCATGCCGCCGCCCGGTGTAGGACAACGCCGCACCCCATGCGTTCCCTTGGGACCCTCTGCATCACCTCCGCCGTGCATGGCTGAGGTGATGCAGAGGGTCTCTTGGTGGAAAATTCCAGACACCGCATCCACCACGACCGCCCCCCTTTCACCACCGCCCATGCCCCGCCGCAACCGCAAGCACCACAGCGTCTATGTGATCGAGCTGCACCCCCATGTGCTGCAAGAAAGCAAATTCCGCAAATGCAACCCGGCTTACCGGGAAGGCAAGCCCTGCGTGTATGTGGGCATGACCGGGCTGGACCCGGATCTCCGCTTTGACAAACACAAAGCCGGCATCCAGTCCAACGCCTATGTGCTGAAGTACGGCCTCAGGCTGCTGCCGGACCTCTATGAAGGCTTCAACCCCATGGATTACGAAACCGCCCAGCGGATGGAGGTGAACATCGGCATCGACCTGCGTTCGGCCGGTTTTGGCGTCTGGCAGGCGTGACACAGCCCGGAGCGCCGTGGACAACCCGTGCGACCAGTTTGTAAGATGAGCGGACACGCTGCGGTCACAGCCGCAGCAACCGCCCATGACATTCAACACTTCACTGCACGGCTTGCGGGGTCTCGCAGCCCTCAGCGTTTTGCTCTTTCACTGGAAGGCCAATTTCCCTGCGCTCGCTCACCGCTTCCAGTCGGTTGAATGGGCGGGTGATACCTGGGACCTCTTCTACTGGATCGCCGGCGGCGGAATCCACTGGTTCTTCGTGCTGTCGGGCTACCAGGTCGCGGCGACGCTGTGGCACAAACCGCTGAACGCGCAAACCATCGGCGCGTTCTGGCGGCGGCGGTTCGTGAGGATTTATCCCCTGGTCTGGATCCACCTGGCCATTCTGGTCGCGGTCACCTTTGCCATTCTTCAGACGATGTCGTTTCTGAAATGGGGCCAGCTGCTGGGCAATGCCACGCTGTGGTTCAGCCCCATGCCAGGGGGCGTGACCCCATACAACGGCGTGATGTGGACACTCACCGTTGAAGTGATGTTCTACATCGCCTTGCCCCTGATCATGCGGGTGTACCGCATGCAGGGCATCTGGTGGGTCATGGCGGCAGCGCTCCTGATCTCACTCGCGTACCGCGCCGCGGTGTGGATCGCTTTCAACGGCGCCATCGACTACAACGCAGCCCCTTTGAGGACGCTACCGGGCCTGCTTCTGCTGTTTGCAGCCGGCTTTGCGATCAACCATTTTGACCCCCATCCTCGTCGCATGGCCAGGTACGCGATGCTGGTTGTGATCGTGGTGGCGCTGGTGCTTTGGCGCTATCCGGTGCAAAACGCCGACAAAGGCCCATGGCTCACTCTGGGGTGGGACCTGATCATGGGGTTGCTCATCGCGTTGACGGTGAGCCTGTTGACGCAGCCGGTCGCGGGCTTGCGCTGGTTGTCGGCACGCCCGCTGGTGTGGCTGGGCAACCTGGGCCTGGGCATCTATCTCTTGCATCTTCCCGTGTTGCGGTGGTTGCCCCGTGTGTTGCCGGGCCCGTGGAACACACCCCAAGCCAGCGCACTGGCCCTGGGCATCTGCTTGGCGGTGAGCTGCTCCCTGGCGCTGCTGGGCTACTGGTTGATCGAACAACCCCTGCGCCACCGGGGCCAGATCAAGTCCGTGCCAAGCCTTGCCACAGATGCCGCGAGGCCCTCGTGAGCGCTCAAAAACCCTGAACGACAACAGGCCTGCGTTTCATCCCCGCCAGTTTCCCGGGGCCAGGTCGTCCAGCGCATAAGGACCGATGACAGCCCGGATCAAGCGCAGAGTCGGGAACCCCACGGCGGCCGTCATGCGGCGCACCTGGCGGTTGCGTCCTTCCCGGATCACCAGTTCCAGCCAGCTGGTGGGAATGTTCTGGCGAAAGCGCACCGGCGGATCTCGCTCCCAGAGCTTGGCGGGTGGCGGCATGCGCCGGGCACGCGCGGGCCGGGTGGGGCCGTCGTTCAGGGTCACGCCCTGGCGCAACGCAGCCAGGGCGGCTTCATCAGGCTCCCCTTCCACCTGTACCCAGTAGGTCTTTTCCATTTTGTGGCGGGGGTCGCTGATGCGGGCCTGCAATTGCCCGTCGTTGGTGAGCAGCAGCAGGCCCTCGCTGTCGGCGTCGAGCCGCCCGGCCACATAGACGCCGGGCACATCGATGAAGTCTTTGAGCCCACGCCAGCGCCCTTCCGGCGTGAACTGGCTCAGCACACCATAGGGCTTGTTGAAACAGATCAGGCGGGCAGCACCGCTCACGGCAGCTCCCGGGGCAAAGAACACGACACAACAGGCATGGCGCGCAGCATATCAGCGGCGAGAGGCACGCTCAGGCTTGCACCAGCGCGTAATCGATGGCCGCACACACCGCCGTGACTTGTGCGACCACGCATTGCTCCGGTGTGGCGCGCGGGCTGTCGGGATAGACCTCGGTGGTGGTGGTGTAGCGCGCACCGGTGATGCCCGCGCACAGACCCCAGGCCTCGAAGGCGTAGCGGATCACACCGCGTCCGAACAGGGGCGAGCCGATGATGGCGCCCTCGGCGTCGGGTGGCGCGATGTGGGTCACGGCCTCGACTGCCTGAATGATGGCCTGCTGAAACCCGGGCTGGGGGTTCTCCGTGTCGTCCACCAGGTAAAAACCATCGGGAATGGTGCCGGGCTCAAACGGCAGGCCATCGCGTGCGGCCAGGGCCGGGCGGTACTCCGACTCGTCGGTGTCGGTGGTTTCGTGCAGGTCGACGTGCACCAGGATCTGGCCTTTGAGGGGCGCCACCAGTCGC
>JBFHEQ010000383.1:0-3756 GCA_041584075.1 Hydrogenophaga sp. | reverse complement strand
GATGTAGGCGTCGATCACGTCTTTCGAAAAACCCAGCGTGAAGATGGGGGCGAGCACCAGGGTGCGCGTGATCAGGATTTCGATGATGTGCTGGCGCGAGCCGGCCATCCAGTCCATGTGTTTGGCGCTGTGGTGCACGGCATGCAGGCGCCACAACACCGGCACCTCGTGGTAGGCGCGGTGCGTCCAGTACTGCACCAGATCGGCCACCAGAATGATCAGGGGCAGGCCGGCCCAGAACGGCAGCGCGCCGAACCAGCCACGGATGCCGTCGGTGGAGGCCCAGCCAAACAGCTTGTGCACCAGCAGGTTGGTGGCCAGCAACATGAAGCCGATGACCATGTGGTTGACGATGAAGTGGTGCACATCGGTCTGCCATTCAGGGCGAAAGATGGGCTGGTCTTTGCGCAGGGCAAACAGCTTCTCGATGAAGATGAAAATCAGGGCAGAGCCCAGCAGGTCGAGGATGAACCAGTCGAGGCCGATGTAGGGCGTGCCGTCGGCAAAATCGTTCACGGGCACTTTGCTGCCGCCCAGCACGGCGGTAAGCGCCACAAACAGAAAGGCCCCGGTGGCCAGCCAGCGCGAGCGGTTGAACAGGATGTTCACCAGGCTCAGGCCACCGGCGAGCACCATGGCCAGGAACATCACCAAGCGGATGGTGTCCACGTCGTAGCTCTTTCGAAGCTCGGGCGTGGTCAGGTACTGCGGGAAGTGGAAGGCGAGCACACCCAGAAAACAGAGCATGCCCAAGACCAGGGCGATCACGCCGGTGACCATGCCTTTGCCGGGCTGCAGCGCGCCGTGGCTTTCGGTGAGTTCGTTGAGTTTGTCGAGCACAGGGGACCTCCGCTGGCGGCTGCAAGCCACCTTTTTGTTGAGCTGCGCGGAGTGTAGCGGGAGGCCTCGCGGAATCGAATGAGCGCCGGCCGGTCAGGCCGCTTGCGAAAGGGCCCGGGGCTGACCGATGGCCGCGATGCCGCGCACCACATCACCGATCACGATCACGGCGGGGCTGCCCAGTTGTTCGCGGGCGAGCGTGTCGGTCAACGCGCCCAGCGTGGTCACGGCGTGCCGCTGCTGGGGCAGGGTGGCGTGCTGGATGATGGCCAACGGGGTGCTGGCGGGCAGCCCTGTGAGCAAGTCTCGCTGGATCTGGGCGGCGCCCGAGACGCCCATGTAGATCACCAGCGTGAGCTTGGCGTCTCGTGCGGTGGCGGCCAAGGCCTGCCAGTCGGTGCCGCGCGATTCGGGTGAGATGCCGGGTTTGGCATGGCCGGTGACGAACACCACCCCATGGGCGTGTTCGCGGTGGGTCAGGGGCACACCCAGCGAGGTCATGCCGCCCAGGCCTGCGGTGATGCCGTTGACCACCTGCACCCGGATGCCTTCGCTTTCCAGGTATTCAACTTCTTCACCACCCCGGCCAAAAATGAAGGGATCGCCGCCTTTGAGCCGCACCACGATTTCGCCTTCGCGCGCCGCCATCAACATGAGCTTTTCGATGAAGGCCTGGGGTGTGCTTTTGCAGCCGCCGCGCTTGCCCACCGGCACGATGCGCGCTTTGGGCGAAGCATGGGCGAGCACCTCTTCGTTGACGAGGTCGTCGACCAGCAACACGGTGGCCGATGAAATCGCGCGCACCGCCTTGAGGGTGAGCAACTCCGGATCGCCGGGGCCGGCGCCCACGAGGGTCACGGTACCGGGCAGAAAAGCCTGGGGCGAATCAGAGGGCATGGCTTGAGGTCTCATGGTGCTGCACCTCCCGCAAGATGTGTTCCACCTGCAGCAATATGGGGGTGGGCACAGGGTTTTTACCTAGCAAGACGGCGCTGATGTAGGCCGCCGTGGCTTCAGCGCTGGTGTCTTTGGGCAAGTCGGGCAGCGTGGCGAGTGAGCCTTCCTGAGCGGCCTGGAGCAGGTGGCGCTCGCCGTCGCGAAAGGCTTCCATGCGGGGCGCACGGCGCGCATCGGCCACCGGCTCACCCTCGGTCCCTCGCAGGAGGATGGCGCGGGCGCCTGTGAGTGCGAAGGTGGCGGCCATCGAATCGGCGTATTCGGGGTGGGTGTAGCTGCCCACGATCAGGGCGCTGCCGGCGCAGGGGCTCATGAGCTTGACCAGGCTGTGGGCCGGGTTGCGCAGGCCGACGGTGCGCCGCACGTCCAGCAGGGTCTTGAGGCCAGGACACAGCACTTCGGTGGGGATGTAGGCCAGTTGACCGGCGGCCAGTGGGGCCACGGTTTGGGCGGCAGACACGCCCAAAGCGGTAAAAACCGCCTCCGAGGTGACGCGTTTGTCTTCGGTGGGCGTGCCGTGCACCACGACGGCCACGCCCTGGCGCGCCAGCAGCAGCGCCAGCAGGGGGGTCAGCACAGGCAGCTTGCGTGCACCGTTGTAGGTGGGGAGCACCACGGTGGTGCAGCCGTTGTCGGGCACCTTGTGCAGGCGCTGGTGGGTGGCATCGAGGAATCCGGCCATTTCTTCGTCGGTTTCGCCCTTGATGCGCATGGCGATGCAGAAGGCGCCCAGCTCCAGGTCGGTGACGGCGCCATCGAGCACCTGGCCCATCAGGTCGGTGGCCTGTTCGCGGTTCAACGCGCGTGCACCGTCTTTGCCGCGACCGATTTCTTTGATGTAGTGACTGATTCCCATGGGCTTAATTGTCGGGCAATCTTGATGACCTGTCGTTATATGCGTATGCCCTATGCGGCGGCCATGGGGCGGGTGAGCTGGATGATTTTGCGCAGCTCGGGAATGCAGGAGCCGCAGTTGGTGCCGCATTTCAGCCGGGTTTGCAGCCCGCTCAAGCGCTGGTCCAAGCTGCCGCCGCTGTTGGCCAGTTGGGCTTGAATGGCTTCTTCGCTCACGTTGAAGCAGGTGCACACCTGCTTGCTTTTGGCCTTCACCGCCACCGGGGCCTTGGCGCCGGGCATGAGCAACAGGCGGCCATAGGCGTCAGCGGGCAGTTCGTCTTGGAGCAGGGCTTTCAGCCATACCTCGGCGGAGGTGTCGCCCGCGAGCAAGAACGCATCCACTTGGCGCCCGGCCTCGGTGTTGCGAAGGCGCACGGCGCGGTGCTGTTGCAGGCGGCGGTCGGCGTAGCGCAGGGTGTCGGCAGACGTCAGGTTCAGCAGCGCTTCGATTTTCCGCAGCCATTCGGCGCTGGGCGCTTCGTGGGCGGCGGCGCGAAACAACACGCCGGTTCGCTCGCGCCCAAAAGGCACGCAGGCAGCAAACGGCATCGACGCCATCAGCGCTTGCAAACCTTCGCGTGCCGCCAGCGCCTGGTTCTCGGGCAGCCAGGCCACGCCGAGCAGCGTCCACGGCAATTCCGCTTTGAGAATTTTGACGGCGGTGTGTTTGAGCTCGGGCTGCTTGGAGGTGGGGCAGTGGGCCGAGGTTGTGATGGCGTTGACGCCCGCGAGTGGTTCTCCAGTGCTGCTGCAGCCACTCAGGTATTCGGCGCCCCAGTGCATGGCCATGAAGGCCTGGCCCTTGGCGACGCTGTCGCTTGCTTCCACGGGCACGAGGATGGAGCCGCGCTTGCTGGTGACGTGTACCAATTCGCCGTCGGCCCACCCGCGCTGCGCCATGTCGGCCGGGTGGAGCTGCACGCTGGGTTCGGCCACGTGGCCAAACAGGCGGCCGAGGGTGCCGGTGCGGGTCATGCCGTGCCACTGGTCGCGCAGGCGGCCGGTGGTGAGCGAGAAGGGGTAACGCGATTCGCGGGGCTCGGCGAGGGGGACGAAAGGCAG
>JBFHEQ010000382.1:0-3764 GCA_041584075.1 Hydrogenophaga sp. | reverse complement strand
GCTTCGTCGGCGTGATACATCGCCAGGTGCGCGCCCTTCTCGATGCCCGCCGGCGAGTCGCAGATGATGTATTCGAAATCCTTGGCCAGCTCGTCGAGGACGCGGCCGACGCCGTCGGCGGTCAGTGCGTCCTTGTCGCGCGTCTGGCTGGCGGCCAGCACGTAGAGGTTTTCGACCTGCTTGTCCTTGATCAGGGCCTGGTTGAGGTTGGCCTCGCCCTGGATCACGTTGATCAGGTCGTACACCACGCGGCGCTCGCAGCCCATGATCAGATCGAGGTTGCGCAGGCCGACGTCAAAGTCGATGACGGCGGTTTTCAGGCCGCGCAGGGCGAGGCCGGTGGAGAAACTGGCGCTGGTCGTGGTTTTGCCCACGCCGCCTTTACCGGAGGTGACGACAACGATACGGGTCATGGTGAGGGGTCTTTCTCGAACAGGATGGGTATTCAGAATCAGGAGGCAATGGCGTCGATCACCAGCTTGTCGCCATCGGGGCCGGGCACCAGGCGAACCTGGGCGGCTTTACCTTGCACGTTGTCGGGCAAGGGGTTTTCACTGGTGCGGTAGATGCCCGCGATCGAAATCAGCTCGGGCGCCATCGACAAGGCAAAAATGCGGGCGTCGCCATTGCCCCGGGCGCCGGCGATGGCTTTGCCACGCAGCGGGGCGTACACATGGATGTGGCCATCGGCGATCACTTCAGCGCCAGGGTTGACCATGGCCATGACGACCAGATCACGGCCGCGGGCGTACACCTGTTGACCCGAACGCAAGGGTTTGTCGACCACCAGGGCGCCGGGCGCTGGCGGCGGCGCGGTCTGGGTTTGAGCTTGTGGCGCCGCAGCGGCAGCAGGGCGGGGCTCGGCATCGGATTCGGCCTCGACCGGGCGCTGGGCGCTGCGTTGCACCATGGCTTCTTCGGCCGAGATCAGGCCGGCGGCGATGGCGGCCGACATCTGAGCCTCGCTGCCACCGCGCACCGCCAGGGGCTGCAGGCGGTAGGCGCGCAACATGTCGGACAGAACGCTGAAATCCAGCGCCGTGGGCACATGTTCGTCCGCAGACAAAGCAGACAGGTCCACCACCAGGGGGTCGTTGTCAAAGAAGTCGGGCATGTCCCCGAAGCGCTGCGCCAGCTCCTGACTGAACCGGTCGAGGTCGGCGGATTTCAGCAACAAGGCCACCAACGGCAGGTTGGCGCTCTTGATTTCGAAGGTGGTGGGGGCGTTGGCGCTGAGGATCGTGGACATGAATCGTGACAAAGCCGGGCCAAGTCCGGATGGACCAGCCGCCTGACCGGGCAGTTTACCAGTCGGCCCGGCCGGGTCCAAAGCCTGAAGGTGACCACTTGTGTCCGCCGGCTTCGGACCGCACGACATCGATCAAGGCGCCAGACGGCAGCCTTCTTCATACTGGACTCATGACATCCCCAGCCCAACATCCGCATAGCGCCGCACCGGCACCGTCTCCGAGTGTCTGGTGGCGCATGACACGACCCTCATTTTTGCTGCTGACCGTGGTGGCTTGCGTTTTGGGCACCGCCATCGCAGCGTCTTGCGGTTGCGGGCTTGATATTCCGCTGGCCTTGGGAGCGACCGGGGTCGCAACCATGGCGCACGCACTGGGCAATGTCGTCAACGACCTGCACGATGCGCGCAACGGCGCCGACGTGGCCAATACCCGGGGTGTATTTCCCTTCACGGGAGGATCGCGCCTAATCCAGAACGGCACCGTCACCGAGCAGCACACGGCGGATCTCGCCAAGGCCTTGCTGTTGCTGTTGATACCGGCGGGTTTGCTGATCGCGGTGCTGGCGGGCCCTGGCATCTTGCTGCTGGGCACCGCAGGCGTGCTGCTCGCGTGGGCCTATTCGGCGCCGCCTTTCAAACTCATGTCACGCGGCCTGGGAGAGTTCACGGTGGCTGTGGTGTGGTTCGGGGTGGTGGTGGGCGCCGACTACGTACAGCGGCGCCACTTTTTCCTGATCCCCGCCAGCGCTGGGCTGGGTTTTGCCCTCATGGTGGCGGCCCTGCTGGTGATCAACGGGGTGCCCGACGCCCGGGCCGATGCCAGCGTGGGCAAACGCACCCTGGTGGTGCGCCTGGGCACCCGGGGCGCGGCGGTGTTTTACGGTGCGCTGGTGCTGGCAGCCCATGGCTGGCTGGCACTCAGCGTGTGGCTGCTGATTCCGCCAGCGCCTGCGCTCTGGGGCCTGGTGTCGCTGCCGCTGTCGCTGGCCGCCTGGGTGTTGCTGATGCGCCATGCCGACCAGCCCCAACACCTGAAACCGGCTCTGGCACTCACCGTGGCAGCCACCCTGATCCATGGTCTGGGCATGAGCTGGGGATTCATACAGATGGCTCAACGCCACTGATCCACAACCCTGTGGATAATTTTTTCATAACCTTGAAGTTATCCACAGGATCGGCGGTCATGTCCAGGTTGTCCCCAATCCGGTACGCCGTGAACAGGGGACTCATCACAGACTTTGGCGGCATTCAACTGGTTGATTTTGAAAGGAAAAAGTGACTTATCCCAGAAAAACCGCTTGCTCTACTATCACTACTAATTTGAAATAAAGATATAGAAGAATAAGAAGCGCCAACCAAAACGGGGACAAAAAAACCCGCCGGGCGGTGCCAGGCGGGTTTGGGTGAACCTTGTTCAGCTGCTTTGAACGGTGTTCAGAGCGTGTGGGTCAGCAGTTTGAAGTCGGGATCGTCCGGAAACGGTTTGGCGATGAAGCCCAGGCTTTTCATGAGCTTGAGCATGCCGGGGTTGTTGGCCAGCACCAGACCCTCGATCTCGGCCAGCCCCTTGTCGCGCGCTTCTTCCATGATGCTGAGCATCAGGCGCGAACCCAGGCCTTTGCCGTTGAAATCGTCGGCCACCACCAGCGAAAACTCGCAGCTGGACTTGTCGGGGTTGGTGATGTAGCGGGATACACCCACCACGCGCTCGGTTTCGATGGTTTCACCCGCTGGACCGTCTTTGCGTTCCCGGTGGATCGCCACCAGGGCCATCTCGCGGTCGTAATCGATCAGGGTGAGGCGCGAGAGCATGCTGGGAGGGAGCTCCTTCAGGGAAGACACAAAACGGAAGTAGCGGCTCTCTGGCGAGAGGTTTTGCACCAGTTCCTGCAGCATTTCAGCGTCATCGGGGTGGATGGGCCGAATGGTGTACTCACCGCCGCCGCGCATGGGCCAGATCTGTTCGTAACGGGCCGGGTAGGGCAGGATGGCCAGATGGGCGTAGTTGCGGGCGGAAGCCGGTGCGTTGTCGATCACGATGCGGGCATCGACCGCCACCGCCCCCGATTCGTCCACGATGATGGGGTTGATGTCCATTTCGCGCAGCTGAGGCAGCTCACAGGCCATTTCCGACACCCGGAGCAGCACATGCTCCAGCGCGGACCGATTGACCGCTGTGGCGCCTCTCCAGGCGTCCAGGGTCTCGTTCACGCGGGATCGCTCGATCAGGCGGCGCGCCAGGAAGAGATTGAGCGGTGGCAGGGACATGGCCCGGTCATTGATCAGTTCGATCATGGTGCCGCCGGCGCCAAAAGCAATCACCGGGCCAAACGGGTCGTCGGTGACCAGGCCGATGTAGAGTTCGCGGCCGCGTTTGTTGCTGGCCATCTTCTGGATCGTGACCCCGTTGATGCGCGCGCCGGGTTGCAGCTTGCTCACCGTCTGGATCATGGTCTGGTAGATGTCGCGCACCCCCACGGCGTTCATCACGTTGAGCGCCACGCCATTCACATCG
>JBFHEQ010000381.1:0-3783 GCA_041584075.1 Hydrogenophaga sp. | reverse complement strand
GGCCATCAAGGCCGCCCGTACCGCCGGTACCATCATCAACCGCGCGGCGCTGGACGTGGAATCGGTCCGCGTGTCGGCCAAGCAGACCAACGACTTTGTGACCGAAGTTGACCAGGCCGCTGAAGCCGCCATCATCGACACGCTGCTCACCGCTTACCCCGATCACGCGATCTGGGCCGAAGAATCTGGACGACGCCCCGGCAAACACGGCGGTGCTGATCATGTCTGGATCATCGACCCGCTGGACGGCACCACCAACTTCATTCACGGCTTCCCGGTTTACTGCGTGAGCATCGCGCTCATGGTGGGCAACCGCCTGGAACAGGCCGTGGTCTACGACCCCAGCCGCAACGACCTGTTCTGCGCCACCCGTGGCCGCGGCGCTTACCTGAACGACCGCCGCATCCGCGTGGCCAAACGCGACGCGCTGCGCTCCACCCTGCTCTCCACCGGTTTCCCCTTCCGCCCGGGCGATGCCTTCCAGACCTACATGAAGATGCTGGGTGAAATCATGCCCAAATGCGCCGGTGTGCGCCGCCCGGGTTCGGCCGCTCTGGACCTGGCCTATGTGGCCGCCGGCTTCTCGGATGGCTTCTTTGAAATGGGGCTCTCGCCCTGGGATGTGGCCGCCGGGGCTTTGCTGGTCACCGAGGCCGGTGGTCTGGTGGGCAATTTCACGGGTGAATCCAATTTCCTGGAACAAAAGGAATGCCTGGCCGCCAACCCAAAAATTTATGGCCAGCTGGTGAGCGTGATCGGCAAATACAGCAAGTTCGCCAGCGCCGGTGACAAGGCTGCCGTGCGCCAAGGCCTGAGCCCGGCCGCTGCGACAACGGCACCGGCAGCCGACGCGGCCGAACCCGCAAGCCAAGACGGCAAGCCGGCCGAGGGCGACGACTTCCCACCGACCTTGCACGCGGCGCCCTTTTAAGGCTGCGCTTCTTCTCCCCAGGCGGCGCACAGGCCGCCTTCCCTGGTAGGGCGGCTCACACTATCCCAGCGGCAGCGTCCACCAGAAGGTGGCCCCCTGACCCGGGGTCGCCTCGGCCCAGATGCGGCCACCATGCCGCTCCACGATGCGCGCCACGATCGCCAGACCGATACCGGTTCCCGGCACATCCGAGCCCACATGCAATCGCTGGAACAGGCCAAACAGCTTGCCTGCCCGCGCCATGTCGAAGCCCATGCCGTTGTCGGTCACAAAAAACGCCCGGCGCCCGCCGTCAAACCCCAGGTTCACCCGGGATTGCGGCTGGTGCCGCGAATACTTGAGCGCGTTGTCCATCAAATTGGCGAGCACCTGCCGCAGCAAGGTCGCATCCCCCATGACCAGCGGCAAGGGCTCCACCTCGATCAGGGCCTCGGGATGGCCCGGCGCCAGGGACTCTTTCACCGACCCGGCCAGTTGGCCCATGTCCACCGGCACCGCGTCCAGCGCGACCCGGACCACCCGCAGCATCTCCAGCATGTCCGTGATCATCTGACCCATGTTGCGCGAAGAACGGCCTATGCGTTCAAACATGTCGCGCCCGCTTTCACTCAAGCGATCGACCTCTTCTTCAGCAATCAGCGCGGCAAACCCGTTCACCGAGCGCAAGGGCGCCCGCAGATCGTGGGCAATGGAGTACGAGATGGCTTCCATGTCGTTCATGGACCGCTCCAGCTCGGCGGTGCGCTCGGCCACCCGCCGCTCCAGGCTGGAGTTGAGCAAATGAACTTGCTCCTGGGCCGTCACCCTTTCGTGAATGTCCAGCAAGGTGCCGGACATGTAGAGCGCACGACCTCGTTCATCACGCCTGTGCACCCGACCCCGGGCGCTCACCCACAACCAATGGCCACCCTTGTGACGCATGCGGAAGTCACACTCGTAATAGGGTGATTCGCCTTTCAGGTGCAGCCTGACCGCTCCCAGGACACGCACCAGGTCATCCGGATGGACCCTTGCCTGCCAGGTGTCAATGGTGAAAGGCTGCAACTCGCTCAGGTCATAGCCCAGCAGCGCTGCCCACCGATCGCTGTAATCGCACTCCTGCTTCTCCAGGTTGTACTCCCATATCCCCGGCTGGGTCGCCTCCAACACCCATTGCAGGCGCTGCCGCTCTTCGCGCAAGGCTTCCTGCGCGTCGTAGTAAGAGGTGACGTCGGTGAAGGTGCGCACAAAACCGCCCTCGGGGAAAGGGTGTGTGAGCACTTCCAGCATCACACCCTCGGGCGTGCGGCGAACATACCGTGTCGGGGGCAAATCTGCGCGGTTCGAGAGATAGGACCTGGCCTCGCTGGCCGCCAGTTCCAGCTCTGAACCGAAATCGCCTCGATCCCGCTGAGCCCTGAGCACATCGTCGAACTTGGGTTGGCTCGCGAACTCAGACTCTTTCAGATTCAGAAGCGCCAGCAAACGCTGGTTGTGGAAGCGCACGCGACCACCCGCGTCCACCATGCACAAGCCCTGGTTCATGCTGTCAAAGGTTGCCTGCAACGCCGCGCTCTTTTCGCTCAACAACGCGCTGGTGGCCTGAAACTTCAAACGGGCGCGGCGACGCTCGGCGTGCGCCCGGCTGGCCATCACCAGCTCGCGCACGGTTCCCAGCAACGGTTGAAGAAAGTCCACCTCGGCAGCGTCAAACCCGCCCTCGCGATTGGCCAGCCCGACCATGGCCACCAACCGCCCATTCAAGGTCACCGGGATCGCCAGGATGTTGTCCAGCGGCGGGTGACCCGGTGACACACCTTTGCTTCGCGCATCGTTCACCGGGTCGTTGCTGATGACGACATCTGCGCGAAGCAACGCATGCCCAAACAGGGTCTGGAGGTTGTGCAGCTCAAGACCCAGTTCATCGCTGTCTTCGAGCGTCTGCTGCGAATGTTCGAACCAGTCCATGTTGGTGACGGCCTGCATGCGCAGAAACGGCTTCTCGTCCACGCCGTACAAGACCTCACCAATGAAACCAGATCCGCTTTCCGTCACGTTCAGCAACGAGACCAGCAAGGCCTCAAATGCCTTTCGTTTGTCTTCGACCTCGATGAAAACCGCCTGAGATTGCCGCAGGGCCTGCAACATGCGGTGCTGGCGCTCCATGGCCTTGATCGCGAGCAAGCGGTCGGTCACATCGGTCAGGAATCCGTACCACACCACCGAACCATCGGGCTCCCCGACGGTACTGGCCTCCACCTGTATCCAGCGAAGACCACGTTTGGGAAGGCGGGCGCGAAACGAAACGTGCAGCGTCGACAGCTGCTGTGCCGAACGGTCCATGGCCGCCAGCACACCGGGCAAGTCCTCGGGGTGGATGTGCGCGAAGAACAGGCGCTGATCGGCGATCACCTCGTCGAATTGCACCTCGAGGTACTCACTGGCCAGCCCGCTCAGATAAGAGACTGAAGGCGTGCCGTCGGGCGCGCGGCGGGCCAGGTAGATCGCGCCCGGAATGCGGTCGGCGATGTTGTGGAGGAAATCGCGCTGCTCCTCCAGCGCGTTTTTGGCAACGACCTCCTCGGTGATGTCCTGAACCACGCCAAAATCCACCTGGGCCTGTCCCGCGACGACGGTACGTCCCATGCGCGAACGCAGCCAGCGCAACGTCCCGTCGGGCCGGGTCCAGCGGTATTCCACCTCGCGCCCGTCCAGCGCCGCACGCGCCTCCAGCCAACGGGGCATGTCGTCCGAGTGAATCCCGGAGCGCCCGTTGCGCCGCGACATGATGGTGCGGGGCTCCAGGCCCGTGATCGCGTAGAGACCAGGCGACCAGACCACATCCTGATCGCTGTGGGCGTTGGTCCAATGTC
>JBFHEQ010000380.1:0-3784 GCA_041584075.1 Hydrogenophaga sp. | reverse complement strand
GATTGCGCGCTCATTGATTGGCAAGGAAGAAGGTGACGTGGCCGAGGTGCAAGCCCCTGTCGGGGTCCGCCGCTACGAAATCGTGGCTGTCCGCTACGAGTGAAGCAGAGTCGAACCTGAACTGTTCGGGATGACGTTCAAACGCTTGTCTGTGATGATCGCCGCCCTGTGGTGGGGCGCGGTATCGGGCATGAGTTTCGTTGCCGTACCGCTCATGTTTGTCAAACTGGGCCCAGCCTTGGCCGGACCGGTGGCGGCTCGACTGTTTTCGCTTCAATGCTGGATGGTGCTGGGTTTGGGTCTGGTTTTGCTGTTGATGCTGCGGCGCCAGCGGGAGGCCGCATCGGGGTCCTCGGGTGTGCCCGAGGTTTCTGCCGACTCGCTGGCGGCGATGCGGTTTGCACTGGGCACCATGGGCATCGTGATTTTGGCCATGTTGCTGGCCATGGTGCAGGAATTTGGCGTGGCCCAGAAGATCGTCTCGGCGCGAGCCACGGGCGGCGATCTGCGCTTGTGGCACAACCTGGGCAGCGTGATGGTGTTCGGTCAGTGGCTGTGTGCGGGCTTCGTGCTCTGGCGCCTGTCCGAATAGTCCCCGGGCGCCACCTTCGGCGCCATCCCCAGGGGGTGGCACTGGCGGCCCGGCAATGCCGGTTCTGCGGCGCCACTGGACCAAACCCGCGATTGCGCAACACCCAAGAAACACACCCATGAGCAACACCGTGATCGAACTCAAAGCCGCTGAGCTCAACGCTCAAGGCGGCGTGTTCTGCCCCAGCCCCAAAGCCGACATGAAACTGTGGAACAGCCATCCCAAGGTGTACCTGGACATCGCCAAGACAGGCGAAGCCAAGTGCCCCTACTGTGGCACGGTCTACCGCCTCAAGGCGGGCGAAACTGTTTCCCACGCGCACTGACTCCATGGTTTTGCCAGGCAGCGTCGAGGTTGTTGTATCGACCTACAACTACCCCCGCGCACTGGATCTGGCCCTGTGTGCGTTGCACCGACAATCGATCTCCACCTTCCGCATTTGTGTGGCCGACGATGGTTCCAGCCATGAAACACAGGCTGTTGTGGACAAGTGGACAAACGTTCTCGGCGACCGGCTGCGCCACGTGTGGCACGCGGACCACGGGTTTCGCAAAAACCGCATCCTGAACAAAGCCATCGCCAGCTCCACCGCCGACTACCTGATCTTCCTTGATGGAGACTGCCTGCCCGGCGCAGGTTTCGTGCAGCGCCATCTGGCCCTGGCAAAACCCTCGCGCTTTTGCACCGGTGGCGTCATCCGTCTGAGCCAGGCCACCAGCGATTCGGTGGCGCTGGAGCAGGTGGCTTCCGGCGAGGTGTTTGCCCCCACCTGGCTTCAGGCACAACACGCCCTGGGCAGCCTCAGCAACCGGCTCAAGGCGGGTCTGTACCCCGCCTGGCTGCGCGATCTGTCTGATGCTGTGAGCCCGGTCCGGCGCACCTGGAACGGTGGCAACAGTTCCACCTGGCGTCTGAACCTCATCAAGGTCAACGGATTCGACGAAAATTTCGGCTACGGCGCCGAAGACATCGAGCTCGGCTACCGGCTGAACAACGCAGGCATTCGCGGTCGGCATCTGCGCTACACGGCGCCCGTCCTCCACCTGGAGCACACCCGCGATTACGCAGACCAGCAAATTCGCGAAAGAAACAAAGAAACCGCGCTGAAAGCGCGCAAAGACGGCAAGACCGTGACGAACAGCGGCATTCAACGCCGGTAGGACCCTCACCGGATGGCGCGCCCGCCGCGACCACCCCCCAACGCTGACCCATGGCTTTACGCGGTCGCCAAGAGCCTTCCCGACACCTTGTGACCCCATCTGATGGATGGCTTTTCAATGTACCGGTATGAGACATACGACAAAGCCAGCACCCATCCGGCCGTGACAAGCGTCTGAAGCAGCAGCCCCACATCCAGCCTTCGAAACACATAAATGATGATGGGGAAGTGCAGCAGATAGACCGAGTAAGACACTAGGCCCAGCGACCCCATCAAGGGGATGTGAAAGCCTGGAAGGCTCTTGGCCGCCAGGAACACCAGCGCCAGTGCAAATCCCGAATACACATGGGAACAAGGGATCTTGTTGAGAAACTGGGGCATCAACGCCAGAACAAGCATCCCCGTGAGCCCAGCCATCACGGCCATGTGTCGTGGCAGCTGGATCCGGTACCAATAGATCGCCAGGCCCCACCCAAAATGCACCAGTTGTGCGGGAAATGCCGAGTGGATGAACATTTCTCGCTGGCCCCGCTGCAGTGGTGCCGCCACCTGGTCCAGGCGTGCATCGTAGAGATGCGCCAGATAACCACCTTCCGCCAGAAACGTCCAACCCATCGACGTCAGGAAAAGGGCCATCAAAACCAGCACCCGATGCCCACGCCAACACAACACCATCAAGGGCGCGAGCAGATACCAGATGACCTCCACCGTCAGCGTCCAGCTCACACCGACCACATTGAAGTCGAGCAGGGCGACGGGGTCCAGTTGCTGAAGGTTCAGCAGATTCAGCACAAAGGGAAAAGGCGTCTGGACGATCTTGTCCAGATGTCGTCCATGCATCACAAACCCAACCGACAGATAGATGGCCCAGTACGCAGGAAATATCCGGGCGAGTCTGGCGATGGCGTAGTTCTTCAGTGGTGACGCTTCCGCGCTCCTCGCGATCAGGTAGCCACTGATCACAAAAAAGAGCTGAACACCCATCAGACCGCCATACACGTCCAGCAACGGGATCCGAACCTTTGCGACGAAGGCGAAATGGTGCAGCACAACCATCAAAATGGCCAGACCGCGCAAAGTGTCTATGTAGGCGTGATTCTGCTTGGCATCGGTCATGGCATGTCATTCAAAGGCTGCTGTCAGCTCCGTGGACCGTGGGCTCGACCGGCTGCGCAGCCATTCAGGGTGTGCCAGGGCCCTTTGTGGCACTTTCTGCAGGGAACGGGGCGTCACCCACGCTGTGTCCGGGAACTGGAGGTCAGCAGACGTCAGCGGCGAAGAAACGCACCCACAGCAACCAGATCCCAAAAAAAAGCCACCTTGCGGTGGCTTTAAGTCCTTGGAAGGACGTCGTTGGGAGACCTTGTTCAAACGTTGTACCAACGTATGCCGTCAGCCCGTGGGCAGATCCAGTTCTGTGTTGTGACAGCAACTTAAGTATTGTGCAGCGCGTCATAAAAAACAGCCATCCCCCATTTGGGGGAGAAGATGGCCATGTGTTGTGCAATTGACCAGGCCAGCACCGCTTGAAGCCCAGCGCCGGCACGCCCACAGGCGAGCCCCCATCACCAGATCAGACGGGCAACTCCAGCACAAAGCGGGCACCCCCGCCCGGACGGGCCTCGCAGCGCACCAGCCCACCGTGACGCACCGCGATCGACTTCACCAGCGCCAGCCCCAAACCCACACCGCCTTCTTTTTCGCTGGCACCCGGCAAGCGGTAAAACGGCTCAAAAATGCGTTCACACAGTTCGGGTGGCACGCCAGGCCCCCGGTCTTCCACATGCACCACCGCCCAGGAGCGCCCCGCCGAAGACCGCAACGCCAGGTGCAGGCGCACATCGGCTTCATCTTGATCGCCGCTGCGGGTGGCTGGCCCCGGATCGCTGTGCCCATAACGGCGGGCATTCTCCAGCAGGTTGCGCAGCACCCGACGCAACAGACGCGCATGGCCCTGCACCAGCACCGAGCCCGCACCGGGTTCGATGTCCAGGTCGGCGCCCGTGCGTGCGCATTCTTCGGCCGCCAGGCCG
>JBFHEQ010000379.1:0-3801 GCA_041584075.1 Hydrogenophaga sp. | reverse complement strand
CCGCGACACCCTGATCGGCTCTGCCGTGTTTGGCATCGGCTGGGGCCTCAGCGGCGTCTGCCCCGGCCCGGCCATCGCCGGCCTGGGCACGGGAAACTGGAGCCTGCTGTGGGCACTGCTGGGCATCGCCGCCGGTGCGGGCCTGCAAGGGTACCGCGCCCGCACCTGAGCGAATCCCACGGGAATCCCAGGGGAACCTTGCGAGACCGAAACGGTCTGCCAAGCAGAAACACTTTCTACAAACCGATGCTCCAACACCTCAAAGACCTTTTCCAGAACCTGTTGCAACCCGAAGGCTCTTCCACAGCGGCCGAGACCGAGCACGAAATCCAGCTGTCCACGGCTGTGTTGCTGGTGGAAGTCATGCGCGCCGAGCCCACCCTGGCCGCCGCGGAGCGCCGTGCCATCCTGCTGGCGCTGGAGACACGATTCAACCTCGCCCGGGAAGAGGTGGACCGCCTGATCGAGCTGGCCCAGGACACGGCGAAGGTGGCCTACGACTACCAGCGTTTCACCAGCCAGCTCAACGAGCACTTCACACAGGCACAAAAGATCCGCGTTGTGGAGACCATGTGGTCCGTGGCCTACGCCGATGCCCACCTCGACGCCCATGAGCAACACGTGATCAGCAAAGTGGCCGGCCTGCTCCACGTCACCCATGGCGAGTACATCGGCGCCAAGCTGCGGGCCAAAGCCGCGGTCCTGCCTGAGACCGGCCACCCGGCCACGATTACAGACAGCAACACTTCTTTGCCTGCGGCAACCTGACGCTTTACCCGCCAGACACAAGGCCGGGCCATGATCAAGGCATCCCAACCCAAGGAGCCCGACCATGACCTACCGACGCATCGTCACCACCGCGATCGCGGCCACCCTGAGCCTGAGCGCCCTGCCCTCGTTTGCCCAGAGTGGCAAACACGGCAACGTGATCATCATCCAGCAAGACCAGGACGATCGGCGCGACAACCGCTCGGACCGGCGCAATGACCGCCAGGAACGCCGGGATGACCGGCGCGACGATAGACAGGACCGACGCGAGGACCGCCGGGAAGACCGTGCCGAGCGCCGCGAAGACCGCCGGGACGACCGGCGAGATGATCGCTACCATCGCGACAACCACCGGGCTCCCGGCTATTACTACAGCGCGCGGGGTTCCGATTTCCGGCGCGGTCACCGCCTGCCCACCGCCCTGCGCAGCCCGCAATACGTGGTGGTCAACTACCAGCGCCACCACCTCAAGGCCCCGCCCCGTGGGCACCAGTGGGTCCAGGTCGGCGCCGACTATGTGCTGGTGGCCGTGGCCACAGGCCTGATCGCCCACATCTTGCTGAGCCACTGAGCAAGCGAAGCTCCGCCCGTGCCAGCCCTGCCCGCAGGAGTTGGCCTGTCGGCGTTGCCGCTTCCGCAGGGTTCGGGCGGAAAGCCGGCTCGCTGGCGCGGTAACGCGAGCGACAAGAGCCTGCGGTCTCAGGCCCAACAATGGCGTTTTTGATTTTCAAGAACACATCGGAGACCCATGAACGCCCCCGTCACCAACCGCGTCCTTGCCCACACAGGCGCCCGCTACCCCATCATCCAGGCCCCCATGGGCTGGATCGCCCGAACCCAGCTGGCGTCAGCGGTATCGCGCGCCGGAGGCCTGGGCATCATCGAAACCTCGTCGGGTGAGACCGCCAACTGCCAGGCCGAGATCACCAAGATGGCCGCCCTCGGCCTGCCTTTCGGGGTCAACCTGCCCATCCGCTTTCTCAAGGACGACGCCATGCTTCGCTTCGTCTGTGAGTCGGGCGTGAAGTTTGTGACCACCTCGGCGGGCAGCCCCGCCAAGTTCATCGCCCCGCTCAAGAGTGCCGGCATCACCGTGTACCACACCGTGCCCACCGTGGAGACGGCGCTCAAATGTGTCGATGCCGGTATCGACGGGCTGGTGGTGGAAGGCGGCGAAGGCGGCGGTTTCAAAAACCCCGAAGAAGTCTCCACCCTGGTGTTGCTGCAGGCCATCAGAGCGCGCGTGGATGTGCCCATGGTGGCGGCCGGTGGCATCGTCGACGGGCGCGGCATGGCCGCTGCCTTTGCGGTGGGCGCCGAAGCGGTGCAGATGGGCACGCGCTTTGTGAGTTGCGCGGAAAGCCCTGTGCATGAAAACTTCAAGCAGGCCATCGTCTCGGCGGGTGACACCGGTACCTGGGTGCTGAACAAAAAGTCCACACCCTGCATCCGCGCCCTCAAGTCGGAACGCACGGCCGCCATCCACGAAGCCGGCGTGATGCCGCCCGACACCTTCCAGGGCATACAGCGCGTGTACTTCGACGGCGACATGGAAGCCGCGCCCGCCCTGGCGGGTCAGAGCGTGGCCCTGATCGACCGGGTGAAAACCGCGGAAGAGATCATCGGGGGCATGGTCGAAGAGTTTTTCCAGATCACCCAGCGCCTGGGCCAGCTGGGCCAATCCCGTTCATTCACCTGACTTTGTGTCTCGGGGCAGAATGGCGTGCGTGGTGCCGTTGCTTTTGAGAACCCGGCGCCCTGTCGACACATTCATCCCCAACACCTCAGTCACATCCCATGCAAGCCCGCTTCTTCGCCCTGCCCCTGGCCGCCCTGCTCGCCGTGTCCCTGAGCGCCTGCTCCCCTGAGGGCTCGAGCCCGTCGGCCAGTGCGCCAGCGCCGATTGCCCAGGGCCAGGCCTATGAGGCCGTGGTGACCGGCGCCAAGGGCTTCACGGCGGGCGCTTTGATGGGGGCGAACCCGGTCTACGTGTTGTTCGACCCGCAGTGCCCCCACTGCAGCCACCTGTGGGAGGCTGCCGTGCCCCTGCAAAGCAAGGTGAAGTTCATCTGGGCTCCCGTGTCGCTGCTGGGCGCCAAGAGTCTGCCCCAGGGCGCCGCGCTGCTGCAGGCGGCCAACCCGGTGGAGGCCATGACCGCGCATGAAAAATCGTTGCTGGCCGGCCAGGGTGGCATGGCGGCGTCGGCCAGCGTGCCCGCCGAGATCGAAGACGCCATCAAGGCCAACACCCGCCTGCTGGACAGCCTCGGCGCCGACTCCGTTCCATTCATCGTGGCGAAAAATGTCCGCACCGGCCAGGTGGTGACCCGGGCGGGCGCCATGGACACCCAGGCCCTGGCCGAACTGCTCGGCGTATCGGCCAACTGAGCCACCCGCCGATCCTGATTTTCAAGGTGTTGCAGGGGGTGGGAGCTGGCAGGGCATGCACAGCAGGGCAACGATGAATTAACATCGCGCCATCCACCGCAAACAGCGGCATTTTGAAGGAGCCATCATGGGCAAAGAACAACGCAACGAAAAGATGTCGAAGAAACCCAAAAAGGACACCTCGGCGCCCAAAGGGCCGGCAACGTCCGACCGCCCCGTGGCACCGATGACTTCGGTGGCGCCTCGCGGCAAAGAGAAAAACAAGTAAGCGCGGATCCACCGCGTTTTGTTGCACCCAACGAAAGACTGCCCATGAAGGCCACCTGGAACGGCGTGGTGATCGCCGAAAGCGACGACACCGTTCTGGTGGAGGGCAACCACTATTTCCCCGAAAGCGCGCTCAACCGCGATTACGTCACCTTCAGCAACCACCGCACCAGCTGCCCCTGGAAGGGCCAGGCGAACTACTATTCGCTGCTGGTCAACGGGGAACTCAACCCCGATGCGATCTGGTACTACCCCGAGCCCAAACCCGAGGCCGACAACATCCGGGGGCGGGTCGCCTTCTGGAAAGGCGTCAAAGTCGCCGCCTGAGGCGCTGCGCCCGCCCCGGTGGCGGGCCCTGTAAGGAACGGGGCGTGATGG
>JBFHEQ010000378.1:0-3807 GCA_041584075.1 Hydrogenophaga sp. | reverse complement strand
GAGCGCACGCCGCAGATGCCGCTGATGTTGCAGGAGAATTTCACGGTGAAGCTGCTCGAGCAGCTGCGCCTGGGCGAGATCGACTGTGCCATCCTGGCCGAACCCTTCCCCGACACCAACCTGGCCATGGCGCCCCTGTACGACGAGCCGTTCCTGGCCGCGGTTCCCGTGGGTCACCCGCTGGCGAAGCAGACCACCATCACCTCCGAAGAGCTCAAGCGCGAAACCATGTTGCTGCTCGGTACCGGCCATTGTTTCCGGGACCATGTGCTGGAAGTCTGCCCCGAGTTCGCGCGTTTCTCCAACGACACCGAAGGCATCCGCAAGAGCTTCGAAGGCTCATCCCTGGAAACCATCAAGCACATGGTCGCTGCCGGCATGGGCGTGACGCTGGTGCCGCGACTGTCGGTGCCCAGTTCGGCGCTGGACGGCAGCCCGGCGGCCGAGCAGGATTTTGGCGACTCGTCGTTTGTGCGTTACCTGCCTTTCAAGGGCGAAGCACCCACCCGGCGTGTGGTGCTGGCCTGGCGGCGCAGTTTCACGCGGTACGAAGCCATCGCCGAGTTGCGCAATGCCATTTACGCTTGCGAACTGCCCGGCGTCCGGCGGCTGTCCTGATGCAGCGCCTCCCCTACACTTGGCGGTGACCTCCTCGGGTTGGCGGGCTGTCATAGCATGCCGTCGCCTCTGACCCGCGTCCAAGGGTCTCAAGCTCGAGAGCGCTGAAAAGCCCGACCGGTGGCACCGCGATCTACGCTATTGGACTGGTGTGAAAAACAAACTGAATCTTTACCTCGACCTGATCCGCTGGAACCGCCCCGCGGGCTGGTTGCTGCTGCTCTGGCCTTCCTTGGCCGCACTGTGGATCGCAGCCAACGGCTTTCCCGGCCTGCACCTTGCGCTGGTGTTCACGCTGGGCACCATCCTCATGCGCAGCGCCGGCTGCTGCGTCAACGATGTGGCCGACCGCGAATTTGATCTGCACGTCAAACGCACGGCGCAACGGCCGGTGACGAGTGGCCGCATCGGCGTGAAAGAAGCTCTGGGGGTGGGCGCGGGGCTGGCTTTCGCTGCGTTCCTGCTGGTGCTCAGCACCAACCTTGCCACCATCGCCTGGTCTTTCCTGGGGCTGGCGCTGGCGCTGGTCTACCCCTATGCCAAGCGCCATGTGTCCATGCCGCAGGCGGTGCTGGGCGTGGCTTTCAGTTTTGGCATACCGATGGCTTTTTCGGCGGTGACCGCCGGGCCGGTGTGGGAGCTGTTCACGCCGTCCACCGGATGGGGGCTGACGGCCGTTGGTATCCGGGATGCCGTGCCCTGGCAGGCCTGGGCGTTGATGGTCGGCAACCTGTTCTGGGTCGTGGCCTACGACACCGAATACGCCATGGTCGACCGCGACGACGATCTCAAGATCGGCATGAAAACCTCGGCCATCACGCTGGGGCAATGGGATGTGGCGGCCGTGATCGGGTGTTACCTGGTGTGGCTGGCCATCTGGACGGGTGTGTTGTGGAACCGTGTGAACCCTTGGGTGTGGGTCGTGATGCTGGTAGCGGCCTTGGCCCAGGTGGCCTGGCACCACCGCCTGATCAAAGACCGCACCCGCGATGGTTGCTTCAAAGCCTTTCGCTTGAACCACTGGCTGGGGTTCACCGTGTTCCTCGGGGTGGTGTTGGGCGGTTGAGTCCGCAACAGGGGCCTGTTATTTGCCGAACTCTTGTCCCAGTTCTCTGGCCCGTTGCTGGGCTGCCAGCATAGCGGTCTGAAAGTGCGATTTGATCTCGGCGTTTTCCATGGACGTCAGCGCCGCATAGGTGGTGCCGCCCTTGGAGGTCACACGTTCACGCAAAGTCTGAAGCGGCTCGGTGGAGCGTTGCGCCAACGCAGTGGCGCCGGCAAACGTGCCCATGGCCAGCTGCTGGGCCAGCGCGGGCGGCAGGCCCATCTGTGCTCCGGCATCTCGCATGGCTTCCAGGAAGTAGAAAACGTAGGCCGGGCCCGATCCTGAGAGGGCGGTGACGGCGTCGAGCTGGGCTTCGGCGTTTACCCAGACCAGTTCGCCTGTGGTCCTGATCACCGTTTCCACGAGGCTTTGTTCCTCTGCACCGACGGCGTCGCGGGCGAACAGCCCCGTCATGCCCAGGCCGACCAGGGCGGGGGTGTTGGGCATGGCGCGCACGATGCGTTCTGTCTTCAACCAACTGGCCATGCTGTCGCTGGTGATGCCGGCGGCCACGCTCAGGTGCAAGGCGTCGCCCAGGTGCGGCCCGGCGGTGAGCGCGGCGTCCTTGAAGGTTTGGGGTTTCACGGCCCAGACCACGAGGTCCGAAGCGTGCAGCGTGCTGCTCGCCGCTTCGTGCACGCCCAGGCCGGGAAACTGTTCAGCCAGCCGACCGCGCTGTTCGGCCCAGGGCTCGATCACTTGCAGGGCAGACGTGGGGTGGCCCTTCTGGATCAGCCCACCGATGATGGCGCTGGCCATGTTGCCGCCGCCGACGAAGGTGATGAAGGCGTGGTGGGAGGACGAGGTAGGGATGGTGCTCATGCCGCCATTGTGCCGCCCCAGACCCTCTCGATTCAAGGCGGGTCGGCTTATTCCGCCACGGTCTGCCGCACGGCCCGTTCCCAGGCCGCCATCTTTTCTGCCGCCACCTCGCGGGACATCCTGGGCTCAAACGTGCGCTCGGCCCGCCATTGTTGTGACAGTTCGTCGAGCCCCGCGTACATCCCTGTGTGCAGGCCGGCCAGGTAGGCCGCGCCCAGGGCCGTGGTTTCGATCACGGCCGGTCGCACCACCGGAATGCCCAGCAAGTCGGCCTGGAATTGCATCAGCAAATCGTTGACACAGGCCCCGCCATCCACCCGCAATTGGTTCACGGCGACGCCACCAGCGGCCACCGAATCGCGGCCCATGGCCGAGAGCAACGCAGCGCTCTGGAAGGCAATGCTTTCCAGAGCGGCGCGCGCGATGTGGGCCACCGTGGTGCCTCGGGTCAGACCGGTGAGGCTGCCGCGGCTGTCGGGCTGCCAGTAGGGTGCGCCCAGGCCGGTGAAAGCGGGCACCAGCACCACGCCGCCCGTGTCGGGCACCGTTTCGGCCAGGGCCTGTACCTCGCTGCTGGACCGGATGGCGTTGAGCCCGTCGCGCAGCCACTGGATCACGGCGCCGCCGATGAACACGCTGCCCTCCAGCGCGTACTGGGGCGGGCCGGGTGGCTGGGCCGCCGCGGTGGTGATCAGGCCGTTTTCGCTGAGTTGAAAGCGTTCGCCGGTGTGCATCAGCATGAAGCAGCCCGTGCCGTAGGTGTTTTTCGCCATGCCGGCTTTGAAACAGGCCTGACCGAAAAGCGCGCTTTGCTGGTCACCCGCCACGCCGCCGATCACCAGCGACGCGCCCAGCCATTCGGCCAGGGTGTGGCCGAACTCGGCCGCCGAGGGCAGAGCCTGGGGCATCAGGCTGGCGGGGATGCGCAAAGCGTCCAGCAGCTCGCTGTCCCAGGTGTGGCTGTGGATGTTGAACATCATGGTGCGCGCCGCGTTGCTGTGGTCGGTGGCGTGCACGGCGCCCCCGGTGAGCTTCCAGATCAGCCAGCTGTCCACCGTGCCTAAGGCCAGCTCGCCGCGATCGGCCTGGGCACGGGCGCCGGGCACGTTGTCCAGGATCCATTGCAGTTTGGTGCCCGAAAAATAGGCGTCGATGCGCAACCCGGTTTTTTGCAGAACCGTGTCGTTCAGCCCCGCATCGCGCAGCTTGACACAGGCGGCTTCGGCCCGGCGGTCTTGCCAGACGATGGCGTTGTACACCGG
>JBFHEQ010000377.1:0-3813 GCA_041584075.1 Hydrogenophaga sp. | reverse complement strand
TCGCCCTGCATGGCCATCTCGGCCACGATGCCCACCCCCATGCCCAGCTTGACATAGGTTTTGATCACGTCCGAATCGATCGCTTCCAGCACCACGCTGGGTTTCAGTTGGCGCAAATCAAAGGCTTGGTCAATGCGGGTCCGACCGGTGAAGCTGGGGTGGTAGGTCACCAGCGGCAAGGATGCCAGGTCTTCCAGCGTGATGCGCTCCTGGGCTGCCAAAGGGTGATCAAAAGGAAAGACCAGCACATGCTGCCATTCGTAGCAAGGCAGTGTGATGAGCTCGGGGTAGTTCAACAGCGACTCGGTGGCGACTCCAATTTCAGCCACTTCCTCCAGCAGCATCTTGGCCACCTGGTCGGGGGATCCCTGGTGCAGACTCACGCCTACCTTGGGGTAGGACTGGCGCAGTTTGGCCACTGGACCCGGCAGTACGTAGCGCGCCTGGGTGTGGGTAGTGGCAATGGAAAGCGTCCCACTGTCCTGCGCCGAGTACTGTTCGCCGATGCGCTTCAGGTTGTTCACCTCGCGCAAGATGATCTCGATGCTCTTGAGCACCTGGACACCGGGTTCGGTCACCCGCTTGATGCGTTTGCCGTGCCGCGCAAAGATTTCGATACCCAGTTCGTCTTCGAGTTCGATGATGGATTTTGAAACGCCGGGTTGCGACGTGTGCAACGCCTTGGCCGCCTCCGTCAAGTTGAGGTTTCGCCGAACGGCCTCCTGGACGAACCGGAACTGGTGCAGGTTCACGTGGGCGTTTCCAGCGCAATGCGGGCCAGCAATGCGGTCAGGCGGGGGTCTTCTCCGGCTGGCGCCAGCCGTTCGAACTTGATGTCGGGGTGCTGGTTTTTCAGTTCCTGTACCAGCTCGGGCAAGTCTTCGCGGGCATGTTTGCCCATGCCAAAAAAGAGCGGCAGTATGCGCACCTGGGTCGCCCCTTTTCCGATCAGATCCTCGCAAGCCGTGGCCAGATCGGGCTCACAGAGTTCCAGGTAGGCACATGCCACGACAACCTGGGTGTCTTGCAACGCGATCTGTCGGGCGATGGCCTCGACCGGCGCACGCCAAAGGGGGTCGCGGGACCCGTGAGCAAAAACAATCACGCCCAGCATCACATCACCTCCTGAGAACCAGCCAGCCAAACGCCCCGAGCGAAAACACCGAGTAAATCATCGCGGGGGAGGCTGCAGCCAGCCAGGGTTGCCATTGATTGAGGTTGCCAATGTAGCCGAACACGTTGTTCAGCAAAAAGAAGCTGATGCCGATCATCACGCCGCCAAATACATAACCCGTGATGCTGCCAGAGCGGAAGTGCAAGTAGGCGAAAGGCAGGGCAAGCACGACCATCACCAGACAGCTCAGCGGGTAGAACACCTTGCGCCAGAACTCGATCTCGTAACGCTGTGCAGTCTGACCGTTGGCGTCCAGGTGTTGGATATAGGCATAGAGGTCGGTGGTGCGCATGCGCTCAGGCTTGAGCAGGGCGACCGACACCATTTCTGCAGAGATCGCACTGGGCCACTGGTATTGAGTCGGCTCGCTGCGCACGATGCGGGCCGACTGTTTGCTTGGCGATTCGAACACACGTCGCTGCACCGAGGTGAGGGTCCAGGTTTCGTCCGCGCCAATTTGCCCGCTTTCGGCCTCGGTCGTCGAGACAAGCGAGCCTTCGTTGTCAAACTCGAAAATGCGCACCTCGCCCAAGGTTCCCCGTGGCGAGAGCGACCCCACGTTCACGGCGAAATTGCTGTCGGCCTGTTTTTCTTTGAGCCAGGCGCCTGTCTGCCCGAGGCTGATCCGCCCCTGGTAACGGGCTTTGAGCAACTGGGCCGTCTTGTCGGCCAGGGGGGCCACATAGTCGCCCACCGCAAAGGTGAGGGCCACAAAGAGCAAGCCCAGACCCAGGAGGGTTCGCAGTGCCTTCCAGGGGCCCAATCCACTGGTGCGCAGAATCGTGTACTCCGATGTCTGGGCAAACCGCGCCAGCACGGCAATCGACCCGATCAGCACCGAGATGGGCATCAGTTCGTATATCCGGTTGGGCATGAGCAAGGCGACGTACAGCAACGCATGGCGCACTTCGTACACCACGTCAGGTTGCAGGCGCGACGGTTTGCCGAGCGAACCCAGCTCTTCCACAAAGTCGAAGAAGAAAAACAGCGACAGAAAAGCCAGCAGCACAAAGCCCGTGGTGATCAGGACTTCGCGGTATATCAAGCGTCGTATGGTTTTCAAGCTGTGGCTCCAGTCTTTGCGCCGGGGCGCAGGAAACGCTTGATCCAGTTTCGCAGGCTGAAATTGCGGTGGCGCTTGAGCAGCCAGAGCATGCACAGCGCAAAAACAGTGCCATGCAACACCAGGAGCAACTGCAACACGCCCATCTGCCCGGTCGCCACCGTGCGTTGGCCGATGTTGAGCAGATTGAAATAGACCACGAAGGCAAACAATGTGAACATCATGTTGCCACTGCGCCCTGCTCGCGGATTGCTCACCGTTGTGGCCACGGCCAAAAGCACCAGGTTGATGGCCGTCAATGCGACGCCGAGGCGCCAGACGAGTTCGGCTTTGTTTGGCAACCCTGGCTCGGTCATCAAACGCCAGGTGGTGCGAGCCTTGAGCGCATCGCTGCTCACGTTGCTGGCCTTGGTGGCACCGATCTGCGCACCGTACTCTTCGAAGTCACTGACTTTCGTGCGGCCTGTTTTTGCGTCGACTTCCAGCCGCTGCCCTTTGCGCAGCACCAGAAATGACTGCTCCCCGACGATTTCCACGCGTCCAGAGCTGGCGGAAGTGACCGTTTCACGCCCATCCTTTTCCAGGCTGGAGATAAACACGTTGCGACCTTCGGTGCCGTCGGGTGAGTCTTTGTCAATGAAGAAGACGCGCCGGCCACTGGACGACTCCTGAAACTGGCCCGGCGCCACACGTTGAAGGTCACCCCGGCTGGTGAATCTGGCACTCAATTCTGCGGTCTGGCTGTTGGCCCAAGGCCAGACAAACAGAATCATCATTGCGATCACCAGCAGAATGGGCCAGGCGAACCGGAACACGGGTGCCAAAAAGCTCGCAAGCGAGCGTCCACTGGAAAACCAGATGATCATTTCGCTGTCGCGGTACATGCGGGCCAAGGTGGAGACCGTGGCAATGAACAGCGCCAACGTCAGGATCGTCTGGGTGTAGCCGAGCACGGTGTACCCCAGGACCAGCATCACCTCTTCCGGATTCACGCTGCCCCTCGAGGCGGCACCCAGCGTGCGGATCAGCAGCATCGTCAACACAATGGTGAACAAAACCACCAGGGTTGCCCCAAAACTGCGCGCCAGTTCGGTTCTGATTGAAGAATGGAATAACATCGAAAATACATTCAGGAATACGCAATTATGGACTTCGAACTCAAATCCCTTTCTCTCGCTCAGGCTGACAAGCTTGCTGCCGACGCGCTGCTCGTGCTCGTGCCTGACACCCACTCACTGGTCACAGAGTCCGCTTCGGCCTTGCTGGAGCTCACCGAGGGGGTGCTCAAGCAAGGCGACCTGGAGCCGGGCTTGGGCAAGGCGTTGATGTGTTACCGGCCGTCAGGGGTCAAAGCCACCCGAGTGGTGCTTGTTCGGGCGGGGGACGGCTCACCTTCGTCGGCGCGCAAAGCCGTGGCCGGTGCGCTGGCACTGGTCAAGTCCGCGGGCCTCAAGAAACTGGTGGTGCTGCTCGGGTTGCTGGAGTCGGAAACGGCAGCCGTGCGCGCAACGATGATGGCTTGTGCCGATGCCACCTATGTGTACACCGCCACCAAGCCGAGCGCCAAGGCCCGTAC
>JBFHEQ010000376.1:0-3815 GCA_041584075.1 Hydrogenophaga sp. | reverse complement strand
TTGTGCACCCAGTAGTACTGCTCGGGCATGGTGGCGATCATCTCTTCCAGCCGCAGGTTCATGTACGCAGTGTCTGCCACCGGATCGCCCGTCGGGTAGTCCTTCCAGGCGGGCAGCACAGTCACTTCATAGCCATCTCTGGTGATGCGACTGATGACAGGAACCACACGTGCACGGCCCAACTGGGCCAGGCGGGACAGCGTGGGCACGGTGGCCGCAGGAACCCCAAAAAACGGCACAAACACCGAATCGTTCGGTCCCAAATCCATATCAGGCAAGAGGTAGAGCGCTTCACCCGACCGCAACGCTTGCACCA
Source organism: Hydrogenophaga sp. (assembly GCA_041584075.1). Taxonomy (GTDB): domain Bacteria; phylum Pseudomonadota; class Gammaproteobacteria; order Burkholderiales; family Burkholderiaceae_C; genus Hydrogenophaga. Next base: position 3,499 of record JBFHEQ010000376.1, on the reverse strand, counting down.
GACTGCGCAAGCTTTCGTGTTTTTCGACGAGCCGCACCGTTCCATATTTCAACCGCCCCGCGCGCACCCACTGGTCCACGGCCACGTTGCGCTGGCGGGCATACAGGCTGATAAAGCTTCGCGAAAAGCCGAGTGAAAGTGCCGCGCCGCCAGCGTCAAGGCCGACAAAATGAGGGGCAAAGATGGCCACGGCTCCGTCAGCGGACAAGGCATCCAGATCACCCGTCAGCTTGATCCGCGAGCGGACGCGGGCTTCATCCGCACCCCATATCCAGCCACGGTCCAACCAGGATTGCGTAAAGGCCACGAAGTGCTTGCGCACCGCCTCACGGCGTTCGGCCTCAGACTGCTGGGGAAAACACAGCGCCCAGTTGGTCAACGCTATGCGGCGGCGTTTGCCAGCGAGCAGGTGCAACAGCTGCCCCAGCAGCCAACCGAGGCCGCGCACCCAGGACAGGGGCAGCTTGGCCATGACATACATGGCACCAACGGCCAGTCGGCCGCTCCAGTTGGGGCGCACTCGGGGTAATACGGGATTTTCGGAAGTCTTCGGCATGCAATTCGGGAACGTGAGGGCGCGCACGCACTCAGGCTGCGTCGGGAGGGTCTGCTTCGCTCGCGGTCAGTCCATGGGGTTTCTTGTAGCGATCGTAGGACCAGATGTACTGGGCCGGGCATTCTCTCACCAAGGCTTCCATGGCCTGGTTGATCTGGGTTGCAGCGATCAATGGGTCACGGCTCAGGCCGCCCTCGACCGGACAGGGGCGCACATGAACCAGATAGCCTCGCCCCCAGGACAAACGCTCGCCCCAGATCAGGACCAGCTGCACACCCGGGGTATGGGCCAGCCGGGCCGACAAGGTCATGGTGTACGCATCGCGGCCGAAAAACGGCGCCCACACACCCTGCCCCGCTGGAGGAACCTGATCGGGCAACAGACCCACCGCTTGCTGGCCCTTGAGCGCCTTGATGAGCTGTTTGACGCCCGCCAAGGTCGTGGGCGCAGTGAACAGATGAGGGCGTTCACGGGCTGTGGCCACCAGCTCCCGCAGCGCTGGCTGCCGGGAGGGGCGAAACAGCACGGTGATCGGCATGCGCTCGCCAAAGCGTTGTGCCAAGGCTTGGGCCGTGATTTCGAAACAACCCAGATGCGGTGTCAGGAACAACACCCCTGACCCATGCGTCAATGCAGACTCCACAACCGACGCACCTTCCCAGCCCAGCTTCATGGGCTTGCCCAGCCACAGGCGCGGGGTTTCGGCCACCATCTTGCCGGACTCACCAACGGAAGCAAGCGCTACCCCCAAGGGCAGACCGGCCTGTCGGGCATTGGACAGCAAGCGGCGCCGGTACCGGCCCGAGACCAGAAAGCTGAGCCAACCCAAGGCCCAGCCACCCGCATGCAGAACGGGCAAAGGCAGGGCGGAAAGCGCGCGGAAAATCAACTGGATGATGGCAGTCACGGCAAGCAGGTGGCTAAAGAGTCAAGGCAGCGGGCTCTGGCCCGTTTGGCAGATTGGCAGGCGGTTGACATGGTTGATGGTCTAAAATCGGGACATCGCCGAGTTACTGAACTAATTGCGGGGCGATTCACAAATTCCGCTAAAGCGTTCGCCGAACTCCGACAGGCCGGCAACGCCGATCAACCTACTTGGAGTTTATCTACATGGCGAACGATTTTCTTTTTACCTCCGAATCCGTCTCCGAGGGCCACCCCGACAAGGTGGCTGACCAGATCTCCGATGCGATTCTGGATGCCATTTTCAAACAAGACCCCCGAAGCCGCGTAGCGGCGGAAACACTGACCAATACCGGCCTGGTGGTTCTCGCCGGTGAAATCACCACCAATGCGCATGTCGACTACATCCAGGTCGCGCGGGACACCATCAAGCGCATTGGCTACGACGACACCACCTACGGCATCGATTACAAGGGTTGTGCCGTCATGGTCTGCTATGACAAACAGAGCAATGACATCGCACAAGGTGTGGACCACGCATCGGACGACCACCTGAACATCGGCGCTGGCGACCAGGGCCTGATGTTTGGCTACGCCTGCGACGAAACACCCGAGTTGATGCCCGCCCCCATTTATTACGCCCACCGCCTGGTGGAGCGCCAGGCACAGCTTCGCAAGGACGGTCGCCTGCCCTTCTTGCGCCCGGATGCGAAGAGCCAGGTGACCATGCGCTATGTGGACGGCAAGCCCCACAGCATCGACACCGTGGTGCTGTCGACTCAGCACACGCCCGACCAGTCGGAAACGGCGACCAAGATGAAGGCCTCGTTCAACGAAGCCATCATTGAAGAATTGATCAAGCCGGTTCTGCCCAAAGAGTGGCTGCAAAACACACGCTACCTGATCAACCCCACCGGCCGCTTTGTGGTCGGCGGCCCCCAGGGTGATTGCGGCCTGACGGGTCGCAAAATCATTGTCGACACCTACGGTGGCGCCTGTCCGCATGGCGGTGGCGCCTTCAGCGGCAAGGACCCGAGCAAGGTGGACCGCTCAGCCGCTTACGCCGCGCGCTACGTGGCCAAAAACGTGGTGGCGGCCGGTCTCGCCCGACAGTGCCAGGTGCAGGTGGCCTATGCCATCGGCGTGGCCAAGCCCATGAACATCACCGTCTACACCGAAGGCACGGGCGTCATTCCTGACGAAAAAATCGCCGCGCTGGTCAATGAACACTTTGATCTCCGCCCCAAAGGCATCGTCCAGATGCTGGATTTGCTGCGCCCAATCTACGAAAAAACGGCGGCCTACGGTCACTTTGGCCGCGAAGAACCTGAGTTCACCTGGGAGCGGACGGACAAGGCTGCTGCCTTGCGCGCTGCCTCCGGCCTCAAGTAAGCGTCCAACCGCTCGCCGGGCGAAAGCACACTCGGCACGGCCACCCGATTGACCACAGCCGAACGCCCACACGGCTACGCTATGGCGTGAGCTTGCGCTCACATCCAAGAAAAGCCCCTGCGCCAACGCACAGGGGCTTTTCTGTTGGTGCGCCCTTTTCCAGAAACGCCTGCACGGGTGCCTACCCAAAAAGGTGCTGAATTTTTGGCCCGGACGTCCGATAAGAAATGCACAGACCTTCCCCATCTGCCTGCAACGACCCGGAGTCCGACCCATCATGGAACACAACACCTGCCCAGAAGCCAGTCCGGCGACAAGCCAGGAAATCGAACGCCTGGTGGCCATGCGCACCCAAGAATTGCAATCCCGACTGGACCAGGCGCAACGGCGTTTTGAACACGCCCCATGCGGACACCTGATCATGGACGCCGATCTCCGGCTGCTGGACATCAACGAGACACTGCTCAATTGGCTCGGCTATGCGCGAGATGAGCTGCTCCAGGCGCCGGACCTCAGCACCCTCATCGATCCCAGCTGGTGCCGGGTCCTTCAGCCGCGCTTGCAGGCCATTGGCCAATCGGGTCCCTCCGAATCCATGGAAATCGAATTGGTGCGCAAGGATGGCAGCCGAATACCCGTCCTCATGAC
>JBFHEQ010000375.1:0-3867 GCA_041584075.1 Hydrogenophaga sp. | reverse complement strand
GGTCCCCAGAAAGCGCTCAAGGGCGTGATGATGGAACTGGAAGATTGCGCGTTCCCGCTGCTCGTCGGCATGGAAGCCCACAGCGACCCGATGACCGCATTCAAAGACACCGACTACGCCTTGCTGGTCGGTTCCATGCCCCGCAAGGCCGGCATGGAGCGCGCTGAATTGCTGGCCATCAACGGTCAGATCTTCACGTCCCAGGGCAAGGCCCTGAATGCCGTGGCCAGCCGTGATGTGAAGGTTCTGGTCGTGGGCAACCCCGCCAACACCAATGCCTACATTGCCATGAAGAGTGCCCCTGACCTCAAGCCAGGCAACTTCACCGCCATGCTGCGCCTGGACCACAACCGTGCCGCCAGCCAGATCGCCGCGAAAACCGGCAAGGCCGTGTCCGCCATCAAGAAGCTGGCCGTGTGGGGCAACCATTCGCCCACCATGTACGCCGACTACCGCTTCGCCACCATCGATGGCGCTTCGGTGAAAGACATGATCAACGACCAGGAGTGGAACGCCAACACCTTCTTGCCCACCGTGGGCAAGCGCGGTGCCGCCATCATCGAGGCGCGGGGTCTGTCTTCGGCAGCTTCGGCCGCCAATGCCGCCATCGACCACATGCGCGACTGGGCCTTGGGCACCAACGGCGAGTGGGTCACCATGGGCATCCCTTCGCAAGGCTGGTACGGCATCCCTAAAGACACCATGTTCGGCTTCCCTGTGACCTGCGAAAACGGCGAATACAAGGTTGTGGAAGGGCTGGAGATCGATGCGTTCTCCCAAGAGTGCATCAACAAGACCCTGGCCGAGCTCGAAGGCGAAAAAGACGGCGTGAAACACCTGCTGTAATCGCAAAAAGTGAAGCCGCATCCCGCTCAGATACTGCTTGGGTCCCAGGCCGGCGCGTTTGCGCTGCCGGTCTGTGACCACTACAGCGGCGTCGAGGCGCGGATGCGCAAAAGCCTGCACCTGCAGGCGGAAATGAGCGCCGAATTCGGCGCTTGTGTTTTTGACGTCACGCTCGATTGCGAAGACGGTGCGCCGGTGGGCGGCGAGGCAGAGCACGCGGCGCTGGTGACCGAGCTGGCTTTGAGCACTTCGCCTGATGCGCGCGTGGCGGTCAGGGTGCATCCCGTGGATCATCCGGCTTTTGAGGCCGATGTGGCCAGCATCGCGGGTCGGGCGGGTGACCGCCTGTGCCATTTGATGGTTCCCAAGGTGGAGTCGGTTGACGATGTGAACCGCGCGGTGGCCGCCATGGACGCCGCTGGTGCCACGCTGCTGCCCCTGCATGTGTTGATCGAGTCGCCGGCGGCGGTGCATCGGGCGTTTGACATCGCGGCCCATGCCCGGGTGCAAAGCCTGAGTTTTGGGCTGATGGACTTTGTTTCTGCCCATGGGGGTGCGATTCCAGAAGCCGGCATGGGTGTGGCGGGGCAGTTCGCCCACCCGCTTGTGTTGCGCGCCAAGCTCGAAATTGCTTCGGCCTGTCACGCGTTTGGCAAAGTGCCTTCGCACAATGTGGTCACCGAGTTCAAGAATGCCGAGGCGTTGCTGAACGCGGCGCGCAAAGCCGCGAACGAACTGGGCTACACCCGCATGTGGAGCATTCACCCTGATCAGATCCGGCCCATTCTGTCCGCTTTTTCGCCCAGCGAATCCGACGTGCACAGCGCTGCCGAGATCATCGAACGGGCAGCGGCGGCCGAGTGGGCTCCGGTCTCGTTTGAAGGCCGTTTGCACGACCGCGCCAGCTACCGTTTTTATTGGCAAGTGTTGGAGCGGGCACACCGAACCGGGCGCACTTTGCCCGAGTCGGTCGCGTTCTGGTTTGTCAACACCGCCACCCACTGACATTTTCTATTTCCGTTCCCTCCCATTTTTCTGGAGAAAACCATGTCCAACTTCCTCACCGACTACCGCGCCCATGTGGCCGAACGCGCCGCACTGGGCATTCCACCGCTGGCGCTGGATGCCAAGCAAGTGGCCGCGCTGATCGAGCTGATCAAGAATCCGCCCGCTGGCGAAGACGCCTTTCTGATGGATTTGTTGACGCACCGCGTGCCACCGGGTGTGGACGACGCCGCCAAGGTCAAGGCCAGCTTCCTGGCCGCCGTGGCACACGGTGACGAGAAAGTGGCGCTGATCTCCAAGATCAAGGCCACCGAATTGCTGGGCACCATGGTGGGCGGCTACAACGTGCACCCCCTGATCGAAATGCTGGACGACGCCGAAGCGGCGGGCGTCGCGGCCGAGGCCCTCAAGAAGACGCTGTTGATGTTCGACTTCTTCAACGATGTGGCCGAGAAGGCCAAGGCGGGCAATGCCAAGGCCAAGGAAGTGATGCAGAGCTGGGCCGATGGCGAGTGGTTCACCAGCCGTCCCGAGGTCGAGAAAAAGATCACCGTGACCGTGTTCAAGGTCCCTGGCGAAACCAACACCGACGATTTGTCACCTGCGCCCGACGCCACCACGCGTCCGGACATCCCCATGCACTACCTGGCGATGTTGAAAAACACCCGCCCCGATGCAGCGTTCAAGCCCGAGGAAGACGGCAAGCGTGGCCCCATGCAGTTCATCGAAGAGCTGAAAGCCAAGGGCAACCTCGTTGCCTACGTGGGTGACGTGGTCGGTACGGGCTCTTCGCGCAAGTCGGCCACCAATTCGGTGATCTGGGCCACGGGCCAGGACATCCCGTACGTGCCCAACAAGCGTTTTGGCGGTGTGACCCTGGGTGGCAAGATCGCCCCCATCTTCTTCAACACGCAGGAAGATTCCGGTGCCTTGCCGATTGAAGTGGATGTGACCAAGCTTGAGATGGGCGACGTGATCGACGTCATGCCCTACGACGGCAAGCTGGTGAAAAACGGTGAAACCGTGGCCGAGTTCAAACTCAAGAGCGATGTGCTGTTTGATGAAGTGCGCGCCGGCGGCCGCATCAACCTGATCATCGGCCGTGGCTTGACCGCCAAGGCGCGTGAATTCCTGGGCCTGCCCGCTTCCACGCTGTTCCGTCTGCCCACGCCGCCGAAAGAATCCAAAGCCGGTTTCACGTTGGCGCAAAAGATGGTGGGTCGTGCAGTCGGTTTGCCAGAAGGCCAGGGCGTGCGCCCCGGTACTTATTGCGAGCCGAAGATGACCACCGTGGGATCACAAGACACCACCGGCCCGATGACCCGCGACGAGCTGAAAGACCTGGCTTGCCTGGGCTTCTCGGCCGACCTGGTGATGCAGTCGTTCTGCCACACGGCGGCTTACCCCAAGCCGGTGGACGTGAAGACCCACCGCGAACTGCCCGAGTTCATCAGCAGCCGTGGCGGCGTGTCGCTGCGTCCCGGTGACGGCGTGATCCACTCCTGGCTCAACCGCCTGCTGTTGCCCGACACCGTGGGCACGGGTGGTGACAGCCACACCCGTTTCCCCATCGGTATCAGCTTCCCCGCCGGCTCCGGTCTGGTTGCGTTCGGTGCCGCCACCGGCGTGATGCCACTGGACATGCCCGAGTCGGTGCTGGTGCGCTTCAAGGGCAAGATGCAGCCGGGCGTGACCCTGCGCGATCTGGTGCACGCGATTCCTTTGTACGGCATCAAGCAAGGTTTGTTGACGGTTGCCAAGGCCGGCAAGATCAACGAGTTCTCTGGCCGCATCCTGGAAATCGAAGGCCTGCCAGACCTCAAGGTTGAGCAAGCGTTTGAACTCTCCGACGCGTCGGCCGAGCGCTCTGCTGCCGGTTGCACCATCAAGCTCAACCCCGAGCCGATCAAGGAATACCTCACCAGCAACATCGTGCTGATGAAGAACATGATCGCCAACGGTTATGCCGACGCCCGCACCCTGCAGCGCCGCATCGAAAAGGTCGAAGCCTGGTTG
>JBFHEQ010000374.1:0-3878 GCA_041584075.1 Hydrogenophaga sp. | reverse complement strand
CGGATGTTGGTCACCGTGCGGGCGATGGTGCCGGTGGCGGGCATGCCGCCAAAAAACGGCACGATGGTGTTGGCGATGCCTTGCGCCATGAGTTCCTGGTTGGGGTCGTGTTTGGGGGTTTCGCTGAGCTGGTCGGCCACGCGCGCGCACAACAGGGATTCGATGGCGCCCAGCAGGGCGATGGTCAGGGTGGGTGTGACCAGCAGCCGGGCGGTCTCCCATGAAAACGCGGGCAGCTCGAAGGTCGGCCCGCTTTGGGGAATGCCGCCAAAGCGGGTGCCAATCGTTTCTACCGGGAACTGCAGGGCCCATGAGAGCAGAGACAACGTCACCAAGGCCACGACAGGCGCCGGCAGGCGGGAGGTGGCGCGCAGGGCGCTCACGGTGTCGAGCTGGTCCAGCTGGCGTCGAAACTGGGAATCCACGGCCCAAAGCCGTGGCCAGATGAACAGCCCCACGACACACAACACGCCCAGCCCCAGCGCGTGCAGGTTGATGCTGCCCAGGTGCACGGCCAATGCGTGCATCTGGCCGAAAAAGTCGGCCGGCATTTTGCCTATGTCGAGCCCCATGAGGTCCCGGAGTTGCGACAGGCCGATCAGCACGGCGATGCCGTTGGTGAACCCGATGACCACACTGACCGGCACATACCGCACCAGGGTGCCCAGGCGGAACAGGCCCAGCAGGAAGAGCAACACACCTGCGCCGGAGGTGGCAATGAGCAGGTTGGCCACACCGTATCGTTCGACGATGCCGTAGACGATCACGATGAAAGCCCCGGCCGGGCCACCGATCTGGACCGATGTACCCCCCAGGGCAGAAATCACGAAGCCGGCGATGATCGCGGTCCAGAGTCCGGCTTCGGGCTTGAGTCCACTGGCGATGGCAAAGGCCATGGCCAGTGGCAAGGCCACAATGCCCACCGTGGCACCCGCGCCCACGTCGCGTGCCAGGCGCTCACCGCTGTAGCCTCGCAGGTCTTGCATGAGGCGGGGGCGAAACGATGCCAGCGGAGGGGCTTTGAACATGGTGGCCACATGTTACCTTTCGCAACGGTTGGTGCAATGGGGGGTGGAGCTTGTTCCGGGTGGGGGTTTACACTGAAATGCGTGTTTGTTTTCAGAGGGCTGCCAACCATGGCCTCTATTTCCTCTTTCGTGGTGCAGCGTTCGGGTCCGTGGCTGGGCATGCTGTTGGTGACTTTTGCCCTCACGGCCTGCGATGTACAGAACATCGGCGAGCTGGAGGAGGGTGTGTCCACCGAGGCCGATGTGCGTGAACGGTTTGGCGCACCGGAAGCCGTCTGGGACGGTGAAGATGGCGCCCAGGTATATGAATACAACCGGCAACCTGCCGGGTATCAGAACTACCAGATCACCATCGGCGCCGACGGCAAGATGACCGCGTTGCGCCAGGTGCTGACGCCGCAAAATTTTGCCGATGTGGTGCCCGGCATGCCCATGGAAGCGGTTCGCCGCATGCTGGGCAAACCCATGAAGATCACCACCTTTGATCTCAAACGCGAGACGCACTACGACTGGCGGTACCACGACGGGCCCAACGACAGCGATTCACGCATTTTCACCGCGGTATTTGACAGCGATTTCAAGGTGATTTCGACGGGTTCGGTCGTCGACCCTGCGTTGAACCGAAACTGATCCGTATCAGGCTGCTGCGCCCAGGGGCCGCCGGTTTTCCAGAGCCGGGCGCATCACCAGAAGCAACAGCATGGCCGCGTCCCGGTTGATCAGCCAGGCCGTGCACATGGCGCCAAGCGGTTCAAACACCGCTTGCGCTCCGATGGGTCCCGTGCCGTCAGCGAACCCGCATGCCTGGCTTCGCACCTGGCCAGGGGTTGAGGATGTAGATGCCGGGTTCGGCCTTTTCGTCGCCATGGCTGGCCGCCAGCACCATGCCTTCGCTGAGGCCGAATTTCATCTTGCGCGGGGCCAGGTTGGCGACCATGATGGTCAGCCTGCCCACCAGGTCTTCGGGCTTGTAGGCGCTGGCGATGCCACTGAAGACGTTGCGGGTCTGGCCTTCGCCCACGTCCAGCGTGAGGCGCAGCAGCTTGGTCGAGCCTTCCACCGCTTCGCAGTTCACGATCTGGGCAATGCGAAGGTCGATCTTGGCGAAGTCGTCGATGGTGATGGTCTCCGCAATGGCTTCTCCACCGGGCAAGACCTTGGGTGCCTCGGGTGCTGGTGGCGGCTCGAACAGCGCGTCGAGCTGCTTCACATCCACGCGCTGCATCAGGTGCTGGTAGGCGCCGATGGCGTGTCCGGCGCCCAGCAGCTTGACGGCGTCGGTGAATGTGAGCGGTTCGATTTTGAGGAAGGCCTCCACGTTGGCCGCCAGCGCAGGCAGCACCGGTTTCAGATAGAGCGAGATCAGGCGGAAGGCTTCGATGCAGGTGCTGCAAACGTCTTGCAGGCGCGCGTCCTGGCCTTCTTGCTTGGCAAGTTCCCAGGGTTTGTTCTGGTCGACATAGGCGTTGACCTTGTCGGCCTGCAGCATGATTTCGCGCAAGGCTTTGCCGGTTTCGCGCTCGGCGTATAGATCGGCGACCTCGCTGGCGATGCTCTGGATCGAGGCCAGCAGGGCAGCGCCGTCGGTCGACGCCGCGCCCAGCTTGCCGTCAAAACGTTTGGCGATGAAACCCGCAGCGCGCGAAGCGATGTTGATGTATTTGCCCACCAGGTCGCTGTTGACGCGCAGCATGAAGTCCTCGGGGTTGAAGTCCACGTCTTCGTTTTTGCCGCTGAGCTTGGCCGCCAGGTAGTAGCGCAGCCACTCGGGGTTCATGCCCAGCTCCAGGTACTTCAGCGGGTTCAGGCCGGTGCCCCGGCTCTTGCTCATCTTCTCGCCGTTGTTGATGGTGAGGAAGCCGTGCACGAAAATGGCGTTGGGCACCTTGCGGCCACTGAAGTGCAGGGTGGCGGGCCAGAACAGGGTGTGGAAGGTGATGATGTCCTTGCCGATGAAGTGGTACTGCTCGGTGGTCGGGTCGGCCATGAAGGTGTCGTAGTCCACGCCGATCTTGCCGAAGTGGTTTTTCAGCGAAGCGAGGTAGCCAATAGGTGCGTCCAGCCAGACGTAGAAATACTTGCCCGGGGCGTCGGGGATCTCGATGCCGAAATAGGGTGCATCGCGGCTGATGTCCCAGTCGCCCATCTTGGGTTTGCCGTCTTCGCCGGGCGCGATCCACTCGGTGATCTTGTTGAGCACCTCGGGTTGTACGGCACCGCTGTTGGTCCACTGGTTGAGAAACTGAATGCAGCGTGGGTCGGAGAGCTTGAAGAAGAAATGGTCGGAGCTCTTGAGCACGGGCACGGCGCCCGACAGGGCCGAGTAGGGGTTTTTCAGCTCGGTGGGGGCGTAAACAGCGCCACAGTTCTCGCAGTTGTCGCCGTACTGGTCCTTGGCACCGCACCTGGGGCACTCGCCCTTGATGAAACGGTCGGCGAGAAACATGTTCTTCTCGGGGTCGAAAAACTGCTCAATGGTGCGGGTTTCGATCAGGTCGTTGGCCTTGAGGGCGCGGTAAATGTCTTGTGCGAGCTCGTGGTTCTCGGGCGCGTCGGTGTTGTGCCAGTTGTCGAAAGCGATGTGAAAGCCGTCGAGGTAGGGCTTGCGGCCCGATGCAATATCGGCCACGAACTGCTGCGGCGTCTTGCCGGCTTTTTCGGCCGCGATCATGATGGGCGCGCCGTGGGCATCGTCGGCGCAGACGAAGTGCACCTCGTTGCCTTGCATGCGCTGGAACCGCACCCAGATGTCGGCCTGGATGTACTCCATGATGTGGCCGATGTGGAAATGGCCGTTGGCGTAGGGCAGGGCGGTGGTGACGAAAAGGCGGCGCGACTGGCTCATGAAGG
>JBFHEQ010000373.1:0-3879 GCA_041584075.1 Hydrogenophaga sp. | reverse complement strand
TTCAAGGAAAAGCGATGGGACGTGCTCGTGACCACCGACCTGGCCGCCCGCGGCCTCCACATCGAGCAGCTTCCCGTGGTGGTGAACTTCGACTTGCCCCGCTCGGCGACCGACTACACCCACCGCATCGGTCGCACCGGCCGCGCTGGTGAAAGCGGACTGGCCATCAGCTTTGTCACCGCAGCCAGTGAAGTGCATTGGCGCGTGATCGAGAAACGCCAGGGTTTGAGTCTTCCCCGCGAGCAATTGTCAGGTTTCGAGCCCACCGAGACGGCAACCGCAAGTCTCCAGGACCCGGCGGGTACCGGTGGCATCAAGGGCAAACGCCCGAGCAAAAAAGACAAACTGCGCGCCGCAGCTGCGCAAAAAGACAAGGATTAACCGTGGCGGTCTTCAGCGTCATCGGCGCTGTCTGCATCCAGAGATGACTCGCCCGGTGCGGCTTCGCCGCTGTCGGCCCAGCGCTGACGTGTGGCGGGCTTGGCCAACAACTCCACATAAACCTGCTCGACCCCGGTCTTGGCCAAGGTGTCGAGTTGCGCCATCAACACCTTGGGATGCACGGTCTGTGCACCGGCTTCATCGGCGCCCAACTTGCAGTCGAAGTCCAGAAAATCGGCGCCGGCTGGCAGGTCACGGCGGCGCTCACGCTTCATGTACTTGCGCAGCTCATTCTTCAACGCATCCAGCACGCGATCGGGGTTCTTCCCCTCCGGGCGCAAGGCAAAAGTCTTTTTCATATTCAGTCCTTCAAGGGGTTGGCTCGCCCGATCAGGACGCAAAACACAGCATTGGATTATCGCGCGCGCCGGGCCTGCCTGAAGTCAAAGGGGAGAAATCTCGTAGCCACCCTCATCCAGGTTGCGGTAGGGCCCCCAGACGGCCTCCAACGCAGCGGCCTCGGCCTGCTGCCAAGCGTCGAACACCAGCCGCTGTTCCGCGTTGAGGTCATCCTCGTCCGGGACCTCCCCATACTGCTGCACGATGGCCCGGTACGTGGAAAACAGCGGCCAGACGAGCTCAGCGCCCCCCAGCGCGCCCTCGAGCGCCTCCCGAAAAGTCCGGTGCGCCGCATCTTTCTGCGCAGGCGTTGTGTCGTCGGGGACGTAGAGCTTGAGTGTGTAGGTCATGGCAGCGGATCGGGGTGCGAAGGCACAATGGGACATTATCTTCTTCGGCCTCTCGCCGCCGCCATGCACAACCAACGCCCCATCCCCGACGCCGAGGCCATCGCTTCCCTGCCTGAGTTCCCCCGGCTGACACGTGAACAGATCACCCTGGTCCACACCCGGGATCAAGCCCTCGAAGCCTGCGCGGCGCTGCGTCAACACGCCTCCCTGGGATTCGACACCGAATCCAAGCCCACCTTTTTCAAGGACCAGGTGTCCGAAGGACCCCACATCGTTCAACTGTCCACCCTGCAACGCGCCTGGATTTTCCAGCTGCACGATCCGGCTTGCCGCCAGCAGGTCTCCCAGCTGCTGGGCGAGCCGGGGCGTGCGCTGGCCGGCTTCGGCCTGGGCGATGACGTGAAGCGCATCGTTCAGAAGCTGGGTGTCGCCCCCCAGGGCATCGTTGAACTCAATGCCTGCTTTCGCGAACGCGGCTACCGCAAAGAGGTGGGCGTGAAAGGGGCAGTTGCGGTGCTGTTCACGCAGCGTTTCATCAAAAGCAAAAAGGCAGCCACTTCCAACTGGGCCGCCCGCCAGTTGAGCGAGAGCCAGCTCATTTATGCGGCCAACGACGCCTACGCAGCAGCCTGCGTGCACCAGGCCTTGCTGGATCAACCCACAGCCGTCAGCGGGGGCGCCTCAAAGGTTTGAGCAAGTCTTCCAGCCCGTTGTGATCGATCTCGTGCATCAGCGCCAACAGGCGCCCGATATCCCCTGAAGGAAAGCCCTCGCGCGCAAACCAGTTGAGGTAGTTGCCCGGCAAATCTGCGATCAGACATCCCTTGTGCTTGCCAAAGGGCATCTCGACGGTCAGCAAACGCTCCAGATCACCGGTGTTCATGCATCGCCTTCTGCGCCAGCCCTCGAAGCGTCCAGCCACTGCCGAACGGCCCGGTTGAACACTTCAGGTTCCTGCCGCATCAACCAGTGCCCGGCATCGAGCCCCTGGACCGCACAGCCAGGCGTGGTCGCCAGCTGCGCCAGCCACCGCGCCGAGTGGAACATGAAGGGTTTGCGCTTGCCAAACAGAAACAGCGTCGGCAACTTGGGACCAAAAACCTTGTCCACGCGCGCCACACCCCGCAGGCCACCAAAGCTGCCCAGCCACTGCATGGCGTAGGGGTAGTTCATTTGCCACCCGATCTCACCCGGGGCCGTCTTGCACCCGATGCGACGCGCCATGTAGCGGGTCATGCGATCGGCCATGGCGGGCCAGATGGGACCCAGCTTCCAGGCCAGTGCCAACCAGACCTGATAGCCGGCGATCAGGCGTTTTTCCTTGGCCGTCAAGGCGGACAGGTAGGCCCCGGAGTTGGTGTCACCAATGTCCGCGCTGACCACGCGCGCCACCCGGTCGACATGACGGGCAGCGTACTCGTAACCGAAAAAACAGCCCCAGTCGTGGAGCACCAGGGCCACCGGCTCCCCGGGGCTGACCGCATCCACCACCGCCGCAATGAGCGCACACATGTCGTCAACCGACTGCGGGCGCGGGGGCTGCGACAAATCAAACCCCGGCAACGAAAACCGCACACACCGGTAGCCGTCGCGCAGAACCGCCACCGTGTCATCCCACAAGGCCAGGGTATCAGGCCACCCATGAATCAAGACCACCGTCGGCCCCTGCCCCTCGATCACCACATCCAGACCTTGCAGCCGAATCGTTTCGCGCATGTTTTCTCTACCTCAGGTTTGACAAACACCCCATCCTAGCCTGCGAGCACCCCGAGCAACCCCAGAGCAAGTCACCCATGCGAATCAGAAGGAGACCGCCGACATCAACGATACTGCCGGCCATGCAACGCACCATCTTCACAACGCCAGGGGTCAACACCGTGTTCCGCCTGCTGTCCGTCGGCTTTCTCAAGCTCTCGGGCTGGACCATCGAAGGCACCCTCCCCGACCACGCCCGCAAGAGCGTGCTGATCGCCGCACCCCACACGAGCAACTGGGATCTCCCCTATACCCTCATGGTGGCCTTCGCATTGCGGCTGACGCCCCACTGGATGGGCAAACAAAGCATTTTCAAGCCGCCTTTTGCCGGCGTCATGCGCTGGTTGGGTGGCATACCGGTCAACCGGGCGCAGGCCAACAACCTCGTTGAAGCTTCGGCCCAGACCATTCGGGCCGCCGATGGCCACCTGCAACTGATCGTGCCGCCAGAGGGCACGCGCAGCAAGACGCGCTACTGGAAGTCCGGCTTCTACTACATCGCACTCAAAGCCCAGGTCCCGATCGTTCTGGCCTTCATGGACTATGGACACAAACGCAGTGGACTGGGCCCTGTGTTTGAGCCCACGGGCGATGTCGAAGCGGACATGGCCAGGATCAAGGCTTTTTACAAGCCCTTCAAAGGCAAGAACGCAGACCAGTTCGAGCCTGACCATGGCGACGGCTGACGTGAAGAATCGGCACAACCCCATCCAGAACACCTACAACCCGTTCGCTGCACCATCCAGCCAAACAATTGCCGACGTTCCCGCCCGCGACTACGCAGTCGGCCTCGGCAGAAAGGCACAAGACGCTGCAGGCACAGATAAAAACAAAAAAGCCCGTCACCTTTCGATGACGGGCTTTTGAGATAAATGGTCGGCGCGGCGGGATTCGAACTCGCGACCCCTTGCACCCCATGCAAGTGCGCTACCTGGCTGCGCTACGCGCCGACAAGCCTCAGATTATAGCCATGAAACTTGCCATTTCAGACCGA
>JBFHEQ010000372.1:0-3885 GCA_041584075.1 Hydrogenophaga sp. | reverse complement strand
GGCGCTGGGTGGCTATGCGCCGGGCAGCACCAGCGAGCAGGCGCTGCACACCCTCACGATGGCTTACGTGGTCGCTCCATGTGTGCTCAAAACCCTGGCCGCCGCCCTGCTGTGGCGCGGCTGGATCTCTAACAAGGCCTTGTCATGACCCGATTCCCGCTTTCCCTCCCCCATCGAGGCCGCCGCCTGGCGCTGGCTGGCGCAGCGAGCGCGCTGGCCCTGGCGCTCACCGGCTGCGCCGGGCCCCAGCTGGCCGACCATGTTGACGAATCCCCGAAGTTCGATCTGCAGACCTATTTCACCGGTGACCTCAAGGCCCACGGCATGGTGAGCGACCGCGGTGGACGCGTGATCCGCCGCTTCGTGGTCGATCTGCGCGGCGAATGGCAAGGCGACCAGGGCACGCTGGACGAGCTGTTCGTCTACGACGACGGCGAGCGCCAGCGCCGCATCTGGCGCCTGCGCAAGCTGGGCGACGGGCGTTACTCGGGCCAGGCTGACGATGTCGTGGGCGAGGCTTTCGGCGAACAGGCCGGCGCCGCGTTCAACTGGCGCTACACCTTGCGCCTGCCGGTGCGCGGCGAGGTCTACGACGTGCAGTTCGACGACTGGATCCACCTCATCGACGAGAAGACCGCCCTCAACCGCGCCATCATGAGCAAGTGGGGCGTGCGCGTGGGCGAGGTCACCTTGTCCTTCACCCGGAAATAACGCCGTGGCACTCAACCCCAATATTCGAGACTGGCGCGGCCAGGTGGTGTGGCTGATCGGCGCCTCTTCCGGCATCGGTCAGGCCACGGCGGCCCAGTTGCACGGCCTGGGCGCCACGGTCATCGTGTCGGCGCGCAACCAGGTCGCACTGCAGCGTTTTGCCACCCAGCACCCGGGCAGCCAGGCTTTGCCGCTGGACGTGACCGACCTCGCCGATGTGCAGCAAACCGCCAAACAGGTGGTGGCCGACCACGGCCGCCTCGACCTGGTGCTGTACTGCGTCGGCCACTACAAGGCCATGCGCGCCGATGCCTTTGACCTCGCCGAGATGCAGCGCCACCTCGACATCAACTACACCGGCGCCCTGCACGTGCTCGACAGCGTTTTGCCCACCCTGATCGGGCAAGGCCACGGCCATCTGAGCCTGGTGGCCAGCGTGGCCGGCTACCGGGGCCTGCCCAATGCCCTGGCCTACGGCCCCACCAAGGCCGCGCTCCAGCACCTCGCGGAAATTCTGTACCTCGATCTCCACCCCCGCGGCGTGGGCGTTTCGGTGGTCAACCCCGGCTTCGTCGCCACGCCCCTGACCGCCGACAATACCTTTGACATGCCGGCCCTGCTCACGCCCGAGCAGGCAGCCGACCACATGGTTCAGGCCTGGGGCAAAGGGCGTTTCGACATCCACTTCCCCAAACGTTTCACCCTGTGGCTCAAGCTGATGCGCCTGCTGCCCTTCGGCCTGTATTTCCCCACTGTTCGACGAACCACCGGCACATGACACCTGGCCCTACCTTGCCCGCCCGCCAGCCACCCGGCCACCCGCCCTCCGACGAGCGGGCCTTGCGCGTGGTGGCGTTTTTCGAGTCGCTGACGCCCGCGTCCCTGTCGGCCGTGCCATCGATCTACAGCGAAACGGCGCGCTTCATCGACCCCTTCAACGACGTGACCGGCCTGCCCGCCATCACCCGTGTGTTCACCCACATGTTCGAGCAGCTGCACGAACCGCGCTTTGAGGTGTTGCAGACGATCACCGAGGGCGATCATTGTTTCCTGCTCTGGGACTTTCATTTCGCCCGCCAGGCCGGCGCGCCGGCGATGCGGGTGCACGGCGGCAGCCACGTGCACTTCGATCCCGACGGCCGCGTCGACTGGCACCGCGACCACTGGGATCCGGCCCGCGAAATTTATGAAAGCGTGCCCCTGCTGGGCGCCTTGTTGCGCTGGCTGCGCCGCCGCCTGCAGGCCTGAGCCAGACCCTGCCGGGCAACGCCAACTTCAGACCGAATGGGCCTCGGAGTCGGCATCGGCATCCGAGTCGGCTTCGGCCTCAGCCTCAGCCTCACCTTCAGCGTCCGCCCCCAATCGATCACCCGCCTCATTTTCCCGAGCCGTGTCAGTCTCATCGGCGCCCTCGGCCGCACGAGCCTCGGCGGCCGCGACGCCCATCTGCTCCAGCGTGAGAATGGCATCGCGCAGCTTGAAAGGCTGCAGCAAAAAACGCATCACATCCAGCGCCTTCAGCGCCTTGGCCGTCTCCACCGTGCAGGTAGACGACATCACCGCGATGACCAGGTTCGCGGGGCATGCGTATTGCCCGGCCCGCACCGCGGTCAGCAGTTCCATGGCGGCGCCCTCGTCGTCCAGCGCCACCAGGATGCCCTGAAGGTCGCGGCTGTCCAGCCAGCCCGTGGCCGCGGCCACACTGGTCGCCTGGTGCACCCGGGCCAGCCCCAGATCGCGGCAGACGCCCGCCAGCGTGCCCCGAACCAGGTTGTCGGGCTCAATGAGCAGGATGTGCGGTGGTTTCACCGGCCGAACCGTGCTCATACAACAGCCTCCTCCCGACGGAAGATCTCCTCGACCACCAGGTCGCGCAAACGGCACAGGATCGCCTCGTCGAGCCGGTCAAACGTGCGCGGGCGCCGGTCCATGATGCAGAAGGTGCCCACCACCTGACCATAGGGCAGGCGCAAACCCGCCCCTGCGTAAAAGCGGACAAAGGGATGGCCGATCACCATGGGGTTGTCGGAAAAGCGCGGATCGGCCAGTGCGTCGGGCACGATCAAGGGACTCGACTGCGCGACGGCATGGCCGCAAAACGACACATCGCGCGGCGTCTCGCTCACGTCCACGCCGAAATTGGACTTGAACCACTGCCGGTCCTGATCCACCAGCGAGACCAGGGCCATGGGCACATCAAACTCGGTGGCCGCAAAAGCCGTGATGCGGTCAAAGCGCTCTTCGGGCGCGGTGTCCAGCAACACCAGATCGCGAAGCGCTTTCAAGCGCTGGGTTTCGTTGTGGGGTAGGGGCGCGTGTATCAACGAGATCTCTCCTGACCACCCGAGCCGAAGGCACGTACCGTGAGGCGCCTCCCGATCCGGAGCGGTGAAAAAGGGTTGGCCACATCTGCCACCCATGGCCTTGTTATCGGCACCTCCTTACAGAAATTGAGGCCTTGCAGCCGGTCCGCGGGCTCTTCCCATCCAAACATAAGCAAATTACGATATATCCTGTCCTTCACAACAACCATCCGGAGACCTCCATGCACCCCGTCCACCCGATGCGCGCCGTGCTGCGCCAAGCCATGACCGGCCTGCTTTGCTGGGCCCTGGCCAGTGCGGTGCAGGCCGCCGACGCCGAACCCGCCATGGAAGTCAAGCAGGTGGGGCCCCACAGTTATTACGTCGAAGGCCTGTCGGCCCTGGGTTCGGGCAAAAACCAGAACTTCATCTCCAACGCCGGGTTCGTGATCACGCCCGAGAGCGTGGTGGTGATCGATGCCCTGGGTTCGCCCCAGCTGGCCCAGCGGCTCAGCGCCGAGATCAAGAAGCTGACGCCCCTGCCCATCTCCAACGTCATCCTCACCCACTACCACGCCGACCACATCTACGGCCTGCAGTATTTCAAGGACCAGGGCGCGCACATCACCGCACACGGGGCGGCCAAGGAATACATACAGTCCGACACCGCGCGCCTGCGCCTGCAAGCCTCCCGCACCGACCTCGCGCCCTGGATCGACGCCAAAACCCGCCTGGTCGAGGCCGACACCTGGCTCGACGGTCCCGCCTCGCTCAAGATCGGTGGCATGGTCTTCGAGATCGACCACGTGGGCCCCTCGCACACCCCCGAAGACCTGACCGTCTTTGTGCCTTCGGAAAAAGTGCTGTTCGC
>JBFHEQ010000371.1:0-3888 GCA_041584075.1 Hydrogenophaga sp. | reverse complement strand
GTTCTCAACAGCAGCTTCGCCGATCGGGCGGCATTGGATGCCTACCAGGCCCACCCCGACCATGTGGCGATCAAACCGTTCATGAAATCGGTGGTGGCTTCGCGGCAGTGTATGGACTATGAGGCCTGATGCCCCCACGCTTCGCCGTTGCACGGGTCGCTGCCCCCCGAGGGGGCTGTCCCGCCTTGGGGCGGCCCGGCGGCGGGACGCTGATGCCCCTATGCTCTGCCCTTGCCTTTGTTGCTGAACGTTGGTGACAGCTGGGGCTGTCTGCGAAACCTAAGCGACATCGCTGTTTCACCTTCCCCGATACGCTCTCACGAGTGATCTGATTTCTTTCGACAATTCCCACAGGAGACAACCCATGACACGCACCGTACCCCAACTGTTTGACCTCAAGGGCAAAAACGCGCTCATCACCGGCGGCTCACGCGGCCTGGGCCTGCAAATGGCCCACGCTCTGGGTGAGCAGGGCGCCCGCGTGGTGATCAGCTCGCGCAAGGCGTCTGATCTGGAGGCCGCCACGGCCGAGCTGAAAGCCGCTGGCATCGATGCCAGCTGGATCGCCGCCGATTGCTCCAAGGAAGAGGATATCCAGCGCCTGGCCAACGAAACGCTGGAGCGTGTCGGTGAGATCGACATTTTGGTCAACAACGCGGGTGCCGCCTGGGGCGCGCCGGCCGAAGACCACCCGGTCGAAGCCTGGGACAAGGTGATGAACCTCAACGTGCGCAGCTATTTCATCCTGAGCCAGATCGTGGCCAAGCGCAGCATGATCAACCGCAAGGGTGGCCGCATCATCAACACCGCATCCATTGCAGGTCTGGGTGGCAACCCACGTGAGATGACCACCATCGCTTACAACACCTCCAAAGGTGCGGTGATCAACTTCACCCGCACGCTGGCCGCCGAGTGGGGCAAATACGGCATCACGGTGAATGCCATCTGCCCGGGCTTCTTCCCCAGCAAGATGACGGTGGGCACGCTCAAGGCTTTGGGTGAAGAGAAACTGGTGGCCAGTGCACCGTTGGGCCGCCTGGGCGACGACGAAGACCTGAAGGGCCTGACCGTGCTGTTTGCGTCTGACGCCGGCAAGCACATCACCGGCCAGTGGCTGGCGGTGGACGGTGGCGTGTCTGTGGTCACCGGCGGGTGACTTTGACCCACCCCTGCGCCGCGCCGGTGGCGCGTCACCCCCTCAACGGGGCGGTGCTGGTGGACCGGCGGAGCCGGACCCACGGCACCCTGAGGTAAGACATTTCACGCCGGTGAACTATCGGCTTTTTCCGCTCCAAACTCTTCGCGACTGCTGCACACTGTGTCCATGGATTTTTCGGTTCGTATCCCTTTTGTCGAGCTCCTGGGTTTTGAGTTGTTGAGCATGGCCGATGGCCAGGCGGAGATCGCTTTCAACCCCACGGGCGACCACCTCAATTCGTTTGACGTGGTGCACGGCGGCGCCAGCATGACGCTGATCGATGTGGTCATGGCCCATGCCGCGCGTTCGGTGGAGCCGACCATGGGCTGCGTCACCATCGAAATGAAAACCAGCTTCATGCGCGCAGCCAAAGGGCCTTTGATCGCCAAGGGCAAGTTGCTGCACCGCACCGCCACCATGGCCTTCACCGAGGCCAGTGTTTTTGATGGCAGTGGCAAGCTGTGTTGTCATGCCTCCGGTACGTTCAAGTTTGTGGCCCGCCTGCCCACCGGCCCTGGCAGTACACAAACCCTCAACCGCATTTCCACCGACTGAAATCGGCTTTCCTAAACCCCCTCACACACATTTACAGGACATCACCATGCCCACCAATCAGCAAATCGTTCTCGACAACCGCCCACAGGGTGAAGCCACGGCGGACAACTTCAAACTCGTCAGCAGCGAAACGCCGGCTTTGGCCGACGGGCAGGTGCTGGTGAAACACCATTTCCTCAGTCTCGACCCCTACATGCGCGGCCGCATGAACGACAGCAAGAGCTATGCAGCCTCCCAGGGCCTGGGCGAAGTCATGATCGGCGGCACCGTGGGTGAAGTCGTGGAGAGCAAGCACCCCAAATTCGCCGCCGGCGACAAGGTCGTGGGCATGGGTGGCTGGCAGACCTACAGCGTGGTCGATGCGACCCAGCCGGGCGCCCTGCGCAAGGTGGACACCACCCACGTGCCCCTGTCCCATTACCTGGGCGCTGTTGGCATGCCTGGCGTCACCGCCTGGTACGGCCTGGTCAAGATCATCAACCCCAAGGCGGGCGAAACCGTGGTGATCAGCGCTGCGACCGGTGCTGTGGGCAGCGCCTTTGGCGCGTTGGCCAAGGCACGCGGATGCCGCGTGGTCGGTATCGCCGGTGGGCCCGAGAAATGCAAGTACGCTGTGGACGAACTCGGCTTCGATGCCTGCATTGACTACAAGCTGCACAAAGACATGTACTCGCTGGCCAAGGCGCTCAAAGAGCACTGCCCCGACGGTATCGACGGCTATTTCGAAAACGTGGGCGGCATGATCCTCGACGCCGTCCTGTTGCGCATGAACGCCTTTGGCCGCATCGCGGTGTGCGGCATGATCGCCGGCTACGACGGACAACCACTGCCCTTGACCAATCCCGCGCTGATTCTCGTGAACCGACTCAAGGTGGAAGGTTTCATCGTCAGCGAGCACATGGAAGTCTGGCCCGAGGCCCTGGCCGAGCTGGGTGGCCTGGTGGGTAGCGGCAAGCTGCGTCCGCGCGAGACCATCGCCGAAGGCCTGGCTGCAGCACCCGAGGCTTTCCTGGGTCTGCTCAAGGGCAAGAACTTCGGCAAGCAGCTGGTTCGGATTTGATTCCCCCCGCGCCGCCCTCGGCGTCACCCCCCCCAGGGGGCGCCGCTGGCGGCCCGGCGGAGCCGGTTCCGCGGCGGCCTGGTTTGGGTCGTTCCTCGCTTCGGTGACGTGACTTGTCTGGAGGCTCCCTGTGACCCCTACGCACGAGGTTTTTAATCAGCCAGATCCGCTGGTGGACGTGAACCTGTTTGCGGGGAATCAGGCCCTGCAGGCAGCGTTGGCGTTCAACGCGCCGGGATTGGACACGGCGCCATTGCGGGCGCTGGGTGAGCGGGTGGGCAGTGCCGACATGCAGGCCCATGCGCGGCTGGCCAACGAATTTCCACCGCAGTTGAAAACCCACGATCGGTTTGGGCGGCGCATTGACCTGGTCGAGTTTCACCCGAGTTACCACGCCCTCATGTCGGCGGCTGCAGAGGCCGGACTGCATGGCACGGCCTTCAGCGAGACGGAGCAGGCCACGGGCCATGCCCATGTCAAACGTGCTGCGGGTTTCATGCTGTTCACCGAGCTGGAGCCGTCGGTCTTGTGCCCCATCTCCATGACCTATGCGGTCACACCCGCACTCAAAGGCAACAGCGCGATTTACCGAGATTGGTCGCCTCAACTCACGAGCCGTGCCTACGATCCGGCGCTGCTGCCCTGGTCACAAAAGACCGGTGTGACCATGGGCATGGGCATGACGGAAAAGCAAGGGGGCTCCGATGTCCGGGCCAACACCACCCATGCCGTGGCCGACGGGTCCGACGCCTGGGGCGAGCGCTACCGCGTAACCGGACACAAGTGGTTTTTTTCCGCGCCCATGTGCGATGCCTTTCTGGTGCTGGCGCAAACGGCCTCGGGCCTGAGCTGTCTGTTTTTGCCGCGCATACTGCCCGACGGCACCATCAACGCCTTGTTCATTCAGCGGCTCAAGGACAAGCTGGGCAACAAGGCCAATGCCAGTTCCGAAGTGGAGTTTGTGAACGCCACCGCTTGGCTGGTGGGCGAGGAGGGGCGGGGTGTGCCGCAGATTCTCGCCATGGGCAACATGACGCGCCTGGATTGTGCGCTGGGGACCACCGGGCTGATGCGC